>NZ_JACVZO010000019.1:0-49519 GCF_017151845.1 Staphylococcus sp. EG-SA-17 | reverse complement strand
GCCAGTCGAAGACCGAGGCTGAGACGGCACCCTAGGAAAGCGAAGCCATTCAATACGAAGTATTGTATAAATAGAGAACAGCAGTAAGATATTTTCTAATTGAAAATTATCTTACTGCTGTTTTTTTTAGGGATTTATATCCCAGCCTGTTTATTTTTCTGTTGATTATCTATCACCCTTTTTATTTCCACATTCTGATTCCATATTAAACTATTATTTATAATTTCCAGCCTGCTGACTTACTTTTTATTCTTATAAAATCTTGATACATCCCTGGTTTTTGAATTAATTCATTATGACTTCCTCTTTGTATTATTTCACCATCATTGAGCACTATAATCTGATCTGCATTTTTAATAGTTTCAAGTTTATGTGCAATTGTAATTACTGTTTTGCCTTTACTTAATTCATTAATTGCCGTTTGAATCAGCTGTTCATTTTCAGGGTCAATACTTGCAGTTGCTTCATCTAAAATAATTATTGGTGCATCTTTTAATATCGCCCTAGCAATAGAAATCCTTTGCTTTTCTCCGCCAGATAAATTACTACCTTTTTCATTTAGCATTGTTTGATATCCCTCAGGTAATGACATGATGAAGTCGTGGCAACATGCTTGCTTCGCTACACGAATAATTTCTTCTTTCGTTGCACCTGGATTGCCAAACAATATGTTATTTTCAATCGTATCATTAAATAAATACACCTTTTGAAATACTGCACTAATTTTCGACATTAACGTACTTAATGTCATATCTTTAATATCAACACCATCGATGCGAATATTTCCATCATCGATATCATAAAAGCGCAAGAGTAAGTGACATAATGTAGATTTCCCACTTCCTGAAGGTCCAATTATTGCTGTTGATGTTTGTGTAGGTACCTCAAAATTCACATTCTTTATCACTTGTTTATCATCATATGAAAAATTCACGTTTTGAAAAGCGATATTTTCATTTTTAATCGTCAAATTTTTTCCATTCTCATCCAGTTCTGGAGCATTTTTTATCTTTTCAATATCATCTATCGTCATATCTATCATTTCGAGTACGTGTGCTGCACTATTAATGTTTTCAACACTATCAAATATCACAAATGAAAAAATTGAAATCATAATAAGGGTAGGTAAATCAATACTATGATTCATATATAATAAGCATGCAACTAATACAATCATTATTGAAACAACTTTTAAACTAAGTAAATGCAATAAATTGAATGGGATATATTGCATTTCTATTTTTGTATTTATACGTTTACTTTCATTGACTGCTTGGTTAAAACTTTTAAGACTCGTATTTTCTTTCGCGAATGATTTTATTACTTGAATACCACGAATAACCTCCAATACCTTTTCCACTAATTGGTTTTGTACATTATGATACGCTGGCGCATTTTGTCGACTCTTTCTTTCTAATAATTGAATAGCTAAAAATGATAGTAATACGCCAATGCATGCTAATAATGATACTTGCCACGAAACTACAAGTAGAGACAATATGAGTACTGTAATTAATATGTATCCATTAACAACAACGTCCACCATTTTCATAGCAAAGTTTTCTAAAAAGGTTAAATCTGTTGTTACTATTGTTGTTAACTCATTTGAATGATGCGAATTAAAATAACCTAACCTTACATTTTTCAATTTATCCCCTATATCTAAACGTTCTTTCGCACTCATTTCATAAGCGATGCTCTCATGGCTTTTGCTTTTGAAATATGCTGTAATAAATCGTCCAATCACTAATAAAACCATGATAATTACAACATTCAATATATCTTTCATATAAATAGGTTTATGAGATAGCACATTATTAAATATTTTTGCAGCTAAAAAGATAGGTAACGCAATAAAAATAGCATTTAAAAATGACATGCTAAATCCTAAAATCATTCTTGCTTTATATGGTCTTATCCAGTTTAAAATTTTAAATGTAATTTGAAACATATTTGACCTCCTTTTCTCATTAGTTTAATTATGTCCAGTATTGATTCCCCAATCTTTTGTATGCATGTGCGTATCCCACATTTTCTTATAATTACCGTTTAATTTTAGCAATAAGTGATGTGACCCTTTTTCTAAAATTTGTTGTTTACCTAAAACAATAATTTGATCTGCATGTTGAATCGTAGATAACCGATGTGCAATAACAATCAATGTTTTATCCTGCGTCAACACATTTAATGCTTCTTGAATTTTTTGTTCATTGTCTGGATCAACGTAAGCAGTCGCTTCATCTAATACAATGATAGGCGCATCTTTTAATATCATTCTTGCAATAGTGACTCGTTGTTTTTCACCACCAGACAATTCATCTCCCACTGTACCAACATTCGTATCATATCCATCTGGTAACTTTTTGATAAATTCATGACATTGTGCTAACTTGGCAGCTTTTTCAACTGCCTCATCCGTAGCTTCTGGATTGCCAAGTTTAATATTTTCTTTAAAAGTAAGATTTAATAAAAAGTTATCTTGTCCAACAAAACCAACTAAATCGTTAAGTTGTTTCGATTCAATATCTTTTATATTTATACCGCCAATCGTAATTTCACCTGAAGTCACATCCCAGTATCGTGATATAAGCTTGGCAATGGTTGACTTACCGCTACCAGATGCCCCGACGATTGCTGTGAAATTATTTTCTGGTACTGTAAATGATAAATGCTTAAAGACCAGATCGTCCTTATCTTTGTTATATGAAAATCCAACATTATTAAAAGCAATTTCATAATGTTGAGGCTTCTTAAATTTTGTTGACAATACTAACTCTTCTAGACTTAATATTTGATTCACTTCAGTTAATGCGTATTGTATAGACTTTAAATGATTTACATAATTAGTAAAATTCTTAATCGGTGCTACTACACCTAAAGATAATACGATGCATAGGAAAAATTCCGCATAGTTTAATTGGTTGATAGATATCAAATACATGCCGACCGGTAAAATCCCTAAAAATGTTGAAGGTAATACACTAGCTCCTAAATTCATATACCCCCATGTATTTTTAAACCAATTCAAAGTGTGAATCTTATAATTATCTACTGCATCTTTATATTTTTTATATGAACTTTGAGATTGATTAAATGTTTTAATCACTTCAATGCCTTCGATAAACTCTACAATCGCGCTATTCATATAATTATTCGATTTCATTTGTTCAGCATATGTCTCATTAAATCCAGACATAACTTTTTTAAAAGCGAAAATTGAAATTGGTATCGTTACTAATAAGGCACTAGCCATACGCCAATCAATGAGCATTATGTATAAAAAGATAGTAGCTGACAAAAGTAAGTTTCCTATAACTTCAGGAATCATATGTGCTAAAGGTAATTCTATTGTTTCAACCTTATCGACAAATATATTTTTTAATTCACCTATTTTCTTAGATTCCACTATGCCTAAAGGGAGACGCATTAATTTTTGAGCTAATTTTTTACGAATTTCAGATAAAATTTCATATGCCGTAATATGTGATAGCATCGTTGACGCTCCAAAACAACACACTTGTGAAATATAAGCGATTAAAGCAATAAAGATATAAACCATAATCGAATTAATCGTATATGCATTGTTAATCATCATTAAAATAATTTTAAAGACTGCCCAATATGGAACTAATCCAGAAAAGACACTGATGATAGACAACAAAATTGATAACATAATTTTCCATTTACTATCAGAAGCAAATCCGCTGAGTATCTTTATCCAATTTGTCTGATTGTTCATCGTATATGTAACTCCTTTCAATTTATAAGCTAAATTAAGCCACTTATATTATTTATTTCATTGAATGATGATAAAATATAAATTTGTTATTTGTTAAAAATTAATACTTATTACAAGTACATCATATATTAGTTGATAACGATTATCAATGTCGCGTGGATTTGTGACACATTTCTTTTAAAAATTCACAAGGTTATGGGGCAGAAATGATAAAGAGCCACTAATGATTTATTATGTAATGATTCTTTATCCTTAGCCACAGCTAATATGTACTTAAAAATAGGAATACATGAGTAAAACTCTATGTTGGGGCTCCGCCAACTTGCACATTATTGTAAGCTGACTTTCCGCCAGCTACTGTGTTGGGGGCCCGCCAACTTGCACATTATTGTAAGCTGACTTTCCGCCAGCTACTGTGTTGGGGGCCCGCCAACTTGCATTGTCTGTAGAAACTGTGGATCCAATTTCTCTATGTTGGGTCCCTGAGTATAGCCTTGTAGAGTCTAGTACATTGATTTGTATCCCAATGTCCCTATAATTGATTATTCGCTTTATCTAATGATCCTATGACTCAACTATTAAATCATTTTTCGAAATACTTAATTCTAAAATAATTAAATTCATTTATTGTAATATTGCAAAAAATACATTGCACACCTTGTTCATCAATGCTATAATTAGTTACATAATAAATTGAACATCTAAATACACCAAATCCCCTCACTACTGCCATAGTGAGGGGATTTATTTAGGTGTTGGTTATTTGTCACCTTTTTTATTGTTGCGCGTTCGTAACCAATGTGCAAAAAACGCAACAAGACAGCCGCTTAAAGCTGAAGTCATGATGTCAATTAATAAATTGAACATCCGTCATACACCTCCTCTCTGCGTTAAAGTAACGCCCGAGATGTTAGGCGACCATTATATTATATCATTTATTTATTATATTTCACGCAATATTAACGCCTGAGCAAAGTATTCTTTAGTGGTTTACGCTACTTTAATTACTATCTTTTAAAATCCATTTAGATAATATAAATGTGATGGGTATCGTAATCACTAAACCTGCAAATGGCGCAATTTCCGCTGGCAAATTTAGCCAGGATACAAAAACATATAATAAAACTGTTTGTAAGCTTACGTTGACAAGCTGCGTAATTGGAAAACTAATGAATTTTCTCCAAGTAGGTTTTACTCTGTAGACAAAATAACAATTCAAATAATATGAAATCACAAAAGCGACTATAAATCCGGTAATATGACTAATCATATATTCAATGTGTAATAATTTTAACAGCAATAAATAGACAACATAATAATTTAACGTATTAATGCCGCCAACAATGATAAATTTTAAAATTTCAGCATGCGTTTGTGTTAGTTTCATATGTGTAACTCCTCAACATCAAAATATATGTATAACTACGTTCTCCAACATACTCGAATATGCGAGCCAATCCGCTTCTCTTCAAATATACTTACTTCAATTTTTATACCCTTTCACAGCAAATTTAGTCTCTTTCCCCTCATCCTTATACGCCATTATAATGTAACTAATTTATCGCGCGACTCATTAGCACTATAGAGATTACTTTAGTTCACTAGTAATTTTATATACAATAAGAGCGACAACAGTAATGAGAGGATGTCTACTATGCAATTACAAAAAATTGTCATCGCTCCTGACTCATTTAAGGAAAGTATGACCGCACAGCAAGTTGGCAATATTATAAAGCAGGCATTTACTAATGTTTATGGGAATACCCTTCATTATGATATCATTCCGATGGCTGATGGTGGTGAAGGTACCACAGATGCTTTAATGCATGCAACAGGTGCCACTAAGTATACAGTCATCGTTAATGACCCTTTAATGCGACCTATTGAAGCATGTTATGCACGCGCAGACGAACAACAAATTGCAATTATTGAAATGGCGGCAGCGTCAGGTTTGGATTTATTAGAAAAAGAGGAACGTAATCCTTTATACACATCATCATATGGTACCGGTGAACTAATTAAAGATGCATTAAATCATGGTGCTAAGACCATTATTTTAGGGATTGGTGGCAGTGCAACAAATGATGGTGGTACAGGTATGCTAAGTGCACTAGGCGTAAAGTTTACTGATGTAAACGGGGACTTATTACAAATGAATGGTGCTAATCTTGCTCACATTGCACAAATCGATATAACCAATCTAGATTCGCGATTAAAAGAGGTGACCTTTAAAGTGGCCTGTGATGTTTCAAATCCTTTATTGGGTGAAAATGGTGCTACCTATATTTATGGTCCTCAAAAAGGCGCTGATGCAAAGATGATACCAAAGTTGGATTTCGCAATGTCGCATTATCATGATAAGATAAAAATGTGCACAGGAAAGTCCGTTAATCAAATACCAGGTTCTGGTGCAGCTGGCGGTATGGGCGCAGCATTATTAGCGTTTTGTGAGACAACTTTAACAAAAGGTATTGATGTCGTCTTTGACATTACAGATTTTCATCAAAGAATTAAAGATGCAGACCTCGTTATTACTGGGGAAGGACGCATGGATTATCAGACCATCTTTGGTAAAACACCCGTAGGCGTTGCGTTAGCTGCAAAACAATATCATATTCCTGTCATCGCGATTTGTGGAAGTCTAGGCGAAAATTATCAACATGTTTACGATTTCGGTATTGATAGTGCCTATTCTATAATCTCTTCACCTAGCACTTTAGAAGATGTCCTACAAAATAGCGAACAAAATTTATTAAACACTGCAACTGACATTGCTCGTATTCTGAAATTACAATAATGTCAAAGTAAATCATCAGCTTTATTATTTGCAGTTAAAACTTGAATGAGGTGAAACCCATGAAAAGAACTGATAAATACCGTGATTCATATCAATACGACAATCAAAATCAAAATCATCGTCGTCAATCTGAAGACGCATCGTATAGACAACAATATGCTAAAGGCGATCCTGAAGAACACCCGGAACGATACTATAATGGTAGAGATTATCGAAGAGAACAAATTCTTGAAGAAGAAAACGAGAAATCCCGCCGTTCAAAAAAATGGTTATATATCATTATTGCTATTCTCTTAATTATTGTCGCTATTTTTGTCACACGCGCCTTACTTAACAATGATAGCGATAAAGTTAGTAATGACCCTAAAGTCTCTCAAAATTATAAAAAACAAGTTGAAAATCAAGACGGCCAAATTAACCAGCAAGTCGACAATGCTAAAGAAAATATTAAAAACAACCAAAAAACTGATGACATTATTAAAAATTTACAAAATCAAATCGACAACTTGAAGCAGCAAGAACAAAACAAAGCTGATTCTAAGCTAACTCAATTTTATCAAGACCAAATCAACAAATTGACAGAGGCAAATAATGCACTTAAAAACAATGCAAGCCAAGGTAAAATTGAAAGCATGTTAAATGATATTAATACAAAATTCGACAGTATTAAATCTAAATTAGAAAGCTTATTTAAAGATGACAATGGTGGCGCTAATTAATTATTACACCTGCTTTGATGATAAACATTAAGTCCTATACTTTATCTGTATCACTACGTTATTAATGATGATACATTGCGAGTATAGGACTTTTTATATAAACTTATATTCTAACTACATACAAATGCACATAAAACGTATATAATTTACATAATTATATAAATTAAGGAGTCTGTTTATGCAATCTTCGAGTTCCAAAACGAAGCAATTTTCATTTTTATTGTTAATCACGTTAGGTGTCATGACAGCTTTTGGCCCTCTAACTATAGATATGTACGTACCATCATTACCTAAAGTGCAAGGTGATTTTGGTTCGACAACATCAGAAATTCAATTAACCTTATCATTCACAATGATTGGTCTTGCACTTGGTCAATTTATCTTCGGACCTTTATCCGATGCCTTTGGTCGTAAACGTATTGCTGTATCGATCTTAATCACTTTCATCTTGGCATCCGGATTATCTGTGTTCGTTACCCAATTACCTCTATTTTTAACTTTACGTTTAATTCAAGGTTTAACTGGTGGTGGCGTCATCGTTATTGCCAAAGCCTCTGCTGGTGATAAATTTAGTGGCAACGCACTCGCTAAATTTTTAGCATCTTTAATGGTAGTTAATGGTATTATCACTATTCTTGCACCATTAGCCGGTGGATTAGCTTTATCCGTAGCAACTTGGCGTGCTATTTTCACAATTTTAACGATTGTGGCACTTATCATTTTAATTGGCGTCGCTTCTCAATTACCTAAAACACCTAAAGAAGAATTAAAGCAGGTGAATTTTAGTAGCGTCATTAAAGATTTTGGAAGTCTTTTGAAAAAACCAGCATTTATTATTCCAATGCTATTACAAGGTTTAACTTATGTAATGCTATTTAGTTATTCATCTGCATCGCCATTTATTACTCAAAAATTGTATAATATGACACCCCAACAATTTAGTATCATGTTTGCTGTTAACGGTGTAGGTTTAATCATTGTCAGTCAAGTCGTTGCTTTATTAGTAGAAAAATTACATCGCCACATATTATTAATCATTTTAACTATTATACAAGTGGTAGGTGTTGCTTTAATTATCCTGACACTTACATTCCATTTACCACTTTGGGTCTTACTCATCGCATTCTTCTTAAATGTGTGTCCTGTGACGTCAATTGGACCGCTTGGTTTCACAATGGCTATGGAAGAACGAACAGGTGGCAGTGGTAACGCATCAAGTTTACTTGGCTTATTCCAATTTATCTTAGGTGGCACTGTTGCACCATTAGTTGGCTTAAAAGGCGAATTTAATACATCACCATATATGATTATTATCTTCATTACAGCCATTCTATTAGTCAGTCTACAAATCATTTACTTTAAAATGATTAAAAAGCAACATGTCGCATAACACTTCAACATAATTAGAACCCTAGCAAAGATATCTATCTTTGTCAGGGTTCTTCTTTATGAATTATGAGATCCAATCTTCAACTAAAATTACGCCTTCATATCAAGTACATTTCTATTCAATCACCCTTTAACAGGCATCCAAATTTCTGTAATATATTTTTCACTTGTAGTATCACCATCCTGATACAACTCAAAAAATGGTGCTGATTTTACCGTATCTGCTTGATATTGATGTATGTAGTGATGAACCTCTTCCATTTTTTGTTGAACTGCTTTAGGTACTGCTCCCTGTGCTTCAAATACCATATACTTTGAACTTGCTAATGTTATGACATCATATTTTTCAATATCAGCACTATTATCTCCGGTAACTGCAATCATATATGACATCTTACCGTCTAATTCAGGTATACATAAGCCAAGTATCCCGACTAAATCAACATTATTTTTTAACTGTAAATCCGCAATTACTCCCTCTTGATAACATCTTTGCCAAAACCCTGCTATATGTTGCTGAGCCTGTCGTCCATTTTCATACGTTTCTTTAATACCTACTAACGTTAACGACGCAAGTTGTTGTAATTGATATTCCATTTTATCACTCCATTAATTTTATTCACTCATGTAAAACATATGTTTAGGACATTTTGCATTGACGCTATATAATTATATTAAATATTTATTGAATCAATGCGAGGACTATATTATGAACCGAAAAATATTACCAGTTAAACCTATCAGTCAGCTATTTCCTATCCCTATGGTCATGGGGTGTGAAGGTGTTTCCGCAGCCATGATGTTGCAATACAATAACCAACATATCCCTGCTACAGAAATTATGAGACATTGGCCGACACATCCGAACAATCCACATAAAGGTTATGTTGGACATCACTTATTCATTAAGCTTGGCAATTATCATCAAACGATATTTCCAGAAGCATATGTACCATTTTTACAAAAATACAATCCTAATATCGTAGACGGCACTGGTAAATCCTTAGAAGATCTTAAAGGTATTATCGATCAAGGTCAACCTGTGTTAATATACCATACTAATCTTGGTTCTAAACCATTACTACGTGTTTTCCGCTTTGATAACAAGCCAGCGAAACAAGTTTCAAATATTCACGTAACGTTACTCATTGGGTACGATGATTATTATTACTATTATATCGATCCACTTTGGAGTCATATTCGTCGTGGCCTAGTTTTACCTGCCATCATTCCAAATCGCAAACAAATTATTAAAATTCGTAAAGAGAAAATGGAATATAGCTTTAATTCACCAGGAAGAAAGTGCATTTATGTGCAACCACATTCATATACAATTGAAAATCAACAACAAAATAAACACACGTAAGTAAACACATTACTCGCGTGTGTAAAACATAAAATGCGCAAACTGGGTCAGGTTTGCGCATTTTAAATTTCTATTATTTGTATCGTCTCATTTATTTCCTGGTAAATATCTTCTGAACGCCATTGTCTTGGATAGCCTAGACACGGACAGAGATAACATCTGCCATCATCCATCACACTTTTACGAAAATGAACATGGCCCATAATACTATATGGTATATCGAACATCGCATACAAAGGATTGAAATCACTTGTCCCAATAAATGCATTATAAAAATCGAATATACGATGTGGCATAGGAACAATGAAATCAGGGTGCGTCACAACATGTGTGACTAAAATCACTCGTCTATTTCCTACTTCTAATATATCTTTCTTCACTTGTTCAACCGCTATTTTAGATAAATTTTGATCTGATATGCCCCAAGATATTCGTTCTTTATCTTGCCAAGTCGCACCATAATGTTTTCCTTTTTGTAACTCATCTAATGAAAATCGTTGTGCTGCAAAGCTATAATCATACCAACCAGTATGTCCTATGATTGCCCATTCTTCATTTACTATAAATGGTTTTCCTACCAAGCACTGTGACATCCTCTTATAATTATTCCAAATGTCTTGCGTAGTCATACTTTCAACTTCCCATAAATCATGGTTTCCAGGTACAAATTTCACAGGTATATCTAATTGTTTTGTCAATTGCGTTATAAATTGGTGCGTCAATTGATAATGATTTGAGATATCCCCCGCAATCAACAATATATCCAATTTCTTATACTTAACTATTTCAACCAATGCCTCTAAGTAATCTTCGGATGTTTTTTTATTATGACGATCAATATGTAAATCGGCGATTGTCCCTATCTTCATACCCATACCTTCTTTACTCAAATTAAAATGTTATTTATTATGCCATAGCTTATCTAATATATATAGTTAACTGCTTCATTTAGATGATTATTTTATATTTTTGCATAAAAACTTATATCTTTTCAAAAAATCGATAAGTTTTAGTTATCATACCCTTACCTATCAAATGTTTTTTCTTATATTTAAAAAAATAATTGCTTTATTAAATGGATTTCTTTAGTATTTATAATTAAGAAAACGCTTACACACAACTTTTTTATTTGCTTTATCCTGAGGAGGAAAATTATGGCAAGAAAATTGCATAGAGAGTTGAATAACAGACATATCCAATTGATAGCAATTGGGGGCGCAATTGGAACTGGGTTATTCCTAGGATCAGGTCAAACAATATCTTTAACTGGTCCATCACTGTTATTCACATACATGATTATTGGGGTTGTACTATTCGCTTTTATGCGCGCATTAGGCGAATTGTTGTTGAGCAATACAAGATTTAATTCATTTGTTGATATTGCAAATGAATATTTAGGCCCTTTTGGTGGCTTTGTCATTGGCTGGACTTACTGGTTATGTTGGATTGTATCAAGTATGTCAGACCTAACTGCGATGGGACAATACTTTGCATTTTGGTATCCACAAGTCCCAAATTGGATTACCGTGCTATTTATTGTTTTAATCTTGATTAGCTTCAACTTATTAGGTGCCAGATTATTTGGTGAACTGGAGTTTTGGTTCTCTATTATTAAAGTTGTCACAATTATTGCGATGGTTATCGTTGGTCTTGTATTAATCTTTTTCTCATTTAAAACACATTATGGACATGCATCATTCACAAACTTAATCAGTCACGGTGGCATGTTCCCTGGTGGAACATTTGGTTTCTTAATGTCATTCCAAATTGCTGTATATTCATTCATTGGTATTGAACTTATAGGTGTAACTGCTGGTGAAACGAAAGATCCTGAAAAAACCTTACCGAAAGCAATTAATAATGTACCTATCCGTATTTTATTATTCTATATCGGTGGTCTATTAGTAATTATGTCAGTCATACCTTGGAATGATATCGATCCAAATAGTAGCCCTTTCGTTAAACTCTTTACATTAATCGGCGTGCCATTTGCAGCAGGTGTCGTTAACTTTGTCGTGCTAACTGCCGCGGCCTCTGCTACAAATAGTGGTATCTATTCGAATAGTCGTATCTTATTCGGACTGTCACAACAAGGGTTAGGTCCTAAAGTTTTAAATAAAACGAATAGTCATGGCGTGCCTTATTTATCAATGTTAGTTTCATCAATTGCATTACTTATAGCAGCTTTGTTAAACTACATTTTCCCTAATGCAATTCAACTATTCATATACGTTACAACGTTATCAACTGTGTTGTTTTTAGTTGTTTGGGCAATGATTATTGTCGCTTATCTAATGTATTTGAAAAAACATCCTGAGGCACATAAAAACAGTAAATTTAAGTTGATTGGTGGTAAGCCTATTGCTTACATTATTCTAGCGTTCTTCTTCTTTGTATTCATTTTATTATTCTTTAGTGACGAAACAAGAGCAGCTATTTATATTTCGCCATTCTGGTTTATATTTTTATTTTTCTTTTATAAAAAATACAAAACGAATGCTGAAAAGCTCGCGTATGAACAACGACAAAATGACAGCGGTCATTTCAGATATGACAATCAATAATTTAAACATCTCGCTCTAGTATCAGTTCAACCGATACTAGAGTTTTTTTGAAAATAACTTCATTTTATCAATATATCTATGTCATTATGCCTTAAAAGTGATAAAATATTAACTATTAAAATTTTGAGGAGTATTGTATGGCACTATTAGAAGCATTTTTAATTTTTATTTTTGCTGTGATTATTAGTTCGGTTATCAATAATCGATTCCCACAAATTCCTACTGCCTTTATTCAAATTGCATTAGGTGTCGTTATTTTCATTATTCCTATACAAGTTGATTTCCAATTCAATTCTGAAGTATTTATGTTTGCCGTTATCGCGCCACTACTTTTTGTGGAAGGTACCCACGTCTCTCGAACAAAATTACTAGAATATCGTAAACCTATACTATTAATGTCAATGGCACTAGTATTTGCAACTGTAGTCGGTGTTGGCTATTTTATACATTGGATTTGGCCTGCCTTACCAATGCCAGCCGCTTTTGCAATAGCAGCAATTTTATGTCCTACTGATGCAGTAGCAGTATCTGCTATTACACGCGGAAAATTATTACCTAAAGGTTCTATGACGATTTTAGAAGGTGAATCTTTACTCAATGATGCAGCAGGTATCATTTCATTTAAAATTGCTGTTACTGCATTAGTAACTGGTACCTTTTCATTATTCCAAGCTGTTGAACAATTTATCATTTCAACAATACTAGGTGTACTTATTGGTGCAATTATTGGATTCGTTATCGTTAGAATACGTATAGACTTAACCGCTAATAAAGGTTTAAAAGATAACAATACCTTAACTTTTATTCAATTATTAACACCTTTTGTCGTATACTTTTTAGCAGAAGAAGTTCATGCTTCAGGTATCATTGCAGTTGTAATCGCAGGTCTAATCCATGGTTTAGAACGCGACCGTTTAATTAGAGCACAAACGGAACTACAAATGAATTACCATCAAATTTGGAACACATTTAGTTATGCCTTAAATGGTTTTGTATTTGTTGTATTAGGTTTTATGATTCCTACTGTAGTCATAGATATTTTCCAAACAGAGCCGGACAACTTTTCATTTTTAATAGTGATTACTATATTAATCGCTATAGCAATTTACGCCTGCCGTTTTATCTGGGTTTATTTTTGGTATAAAGATTTTTATTTCCCGAAAAATATCCAATCATACCTAGATGAGGAACATGATTCACATGAAACACCACCTTCTCGTGTACGTTACGCTTTTATCATGACGATGTGTGGCATACACGGGACCATTTCGTTATCTATGGCCTTAACATTGCCGTTTATTATTACACAAGGGCAAGCTTTTGAATACCGTAATGATCTATTGTTTATTGCATCATTCATGGTATTAATTAGTTTAATTTTAGCGCAAATTGTTTTACCTTTAATTACACCATCTGCCGAAGATACTACTTTTAAAGGTATGACTTATCAATCTGCCAAAATTTTCATTGTCCAAAAAGTTATCGAACATTTTAAAAACGAAAGTAAAAAAGACAAAAACGATACAAATTATCGCCCAGTATTAAACCAATACTATGGAGAATTGTTATTTTTATTAAATTCAGAACCTGATAATCAAAATACAAAAGAACTCAAACGTTTAGAAGATATTGCAAAAGTAATCGAAACATCTACACTTGAGCGTTTAATTGATAAAGGTAAGGCAACATATCAAGATATAAATAATTACCGCAATATTGTCGAATTAACAGAGACACACCGTACTGCTTCATTTGTTGAAAAATTTGCAAACTTCTTCAAGATGTTATGGCTTAGACTTAAAGCGATGAAGCACTACAAAGCCTTAAACAAAGAATCTAAGAAGCAAGAATTTGAAAATTCATTCAAAGATGTTCAAAAAATTATGCGTATTGTGAATCACAATATTATTTTACGCTTAAAAGAAGAACAAAATAGTACAAATGTACTTGAGGTTAGTTTAGTCATTAATCATTACTATGATATGAGTCGCTCATTAAAGTGGCGTGCACAACGTCGAAAAGAACGTCAAGAAAACAGCAATCAAATCATACCGCAAGCTATGTTCCATAACCACAAATTGGAAGCATTGTACTTACAACGTCATCTTTTAGATGAATTAATTCGCAAAAACAAAATCAACAATATCGTTGCAGCTCAAATTCGAGAAAATATCAATTACAACGAAATTGTCTTGTCTTTACAGTCCAAACATTAAGCAAGACATAACAACACCCCCGTACATATGAGACAAAGTCATTATCATCTCATATGTACGGGGTGTTTATATTCAACATCAAAAAATCGGATTGACGAAAAGTAAATAACCTTTCATCAATCCGATTTGATTATAGAATCTATTTTTTAAGTTTAAATGGAATTGTACATACGTTAACATTCTTTTGATAAATTAAATACAATTTCATACGCAAACTAGTTTGATTGTGTAATAAATTATGCCAACGTTTCTTAGTAATAAATTCTGGTATCACTACTGTAATCATATAGTTTTGATCGTTGGCTTTACGATTAATCTTATCGATAAAACGTGAAATTGGTCGTATAATACTGCGATATTCCGAGTGTAAAATAACTAATCTTACATCTGGGAAATGACGTTTCCATTTCTCTTGGAATGCTTTTTCATCTTCATCTCCAAATGATACATGTACCGCAATGACATCATTATTCGCAAGCATTTGTGCGTAATAAATAGACTTATCAACTGCTGTTGTAATACTTGTTATCGGCACAATTGCTAAATTACGATCTACCACGTCCACATTAAGAACATCAATGTCAGAACGTAATTGTTCTGCGATATCTCGATAATGTTTGTTAATTTTCAAGAAGAAAATCACCACGAACGGCAAGAAAATAAGTATCGGCCATACTTGGCTAAATTTAGTTATGAGTAAAATCATAAAAACAATAAATGTCACGATACCACCAAGTAAGTTCACAGACAACTTACTCAACCAATTCTTAGGACGTTCATGAATCCATTTAATAACCATACCGAATTGTGCTAGTGTAAATGGAATAAATACACCAACAGCATACAATGGAATTAAATCTTCAGTCATACCATCAAATACAATAATTAAAATGATGGCTAATACACCTAAAATAATAATTGAGTTAGAGTAGCCTAAGCGATCACCTCTAACAGTAAACATTCTAGGCATATATTTATCTTTAGACATTGAAGCCGCTAACATCGGAAAAGCTGTAAATCCAGTGTTGGCTGCTAATACCAAAATCATCACAGTCGTTGCCTGTACAAAATAGAAGGCAGCATTATCACCAAATATTTGCATAGCTAATTGTGATAAAACTGTCGTTTCCGTTTGTGGCATAATCCCATAAACATATGCTAAACCAACGATACCAACTAATAAAAACGCTAAAATTGAACCCATAGCAATTAACGTTTTTACAGCATTATTAGCACTTGGTTCTCTAAAATTGGTTACCGCATTTGAAATAGCTTCAACACCTGTTAATGATGAAGCCCCTGATGAAAATGCTTTTAATAGCAAGAATAATGTTACTCCAGGAACCGCAGTTCCTACTGATGCATGCATATGTGGTTGAATATCTCCTGTCGCCACACGGAAAGTACCTATAAATATTAATATCACTAACCCTATAATGAAAAGATATACTGGATAGGATAATACGGTGGCAGATTCAGTTAAACCACGTAAATTTAATATTAAAATAAAAAGTACAAGTAAACATGCAATCAGTACCTTATGCCCATATAAACTTGGGAATGCAGCAACAAATGCATCAGCACCAGATGATATACTAACAGCGACAGTCAGTATGTAATCGACTAATAATGAGCCTCCTGCAAGCAATCCCCATTTTTCTCCTAAATTGGTCTTGGACACCATATAAGCGCCGCCACCTTTAGGATATGCATAAATAATTTGCCTATAAGACATAATTAAAGCAGCTAATAAGATCAGAACAGCACCTGCAATCGGTAAAGTATACCAAGTTGCAACTGCACCCACTACTGATAATGTAATCAGTATTTGTTCGGGACCGTAAGCCACTGAAGATAATGCATCAGACGAAAGAATCGCTAACCCTTTAAACTTCGATATCTTTTCGTCTTTTAGTTCTCTGTTTTTTTTAGGTTGCCCTATAATAAGTCTTTTAAATTGATTGAACATAATCTCCTATTCCTTTTTATACTTTTTGATGGATATCACTATACGCCTATCTTTCCGAAAAGTATAGAGAGTTAATTAATATTTTTTATGTAATTATACACCTATTAACATATAAGGTGTCAAAAATAATGGTAAATATACCTCTTTAATTAATTTATTCAATAGAACTGGTATAATAAAATAAATCTCATTAGGCACTTAAGTAAATTTAACATATAAAAAGGAACGTTTATGACTACTAAAAAACTATATTTTCTATCCATTTCTATTATCATTTTAGTCGCCATTTCAATTGCTATATATATAACATTAAATAGCAATACGAAGACACGGTTAACCAATGATTCGCAACAACAAATAGATACAATTATCGAGCATGATCTACAAAAGGGACACATTCCTGGAGCATCAATTTTAATAGTAAAAAATGGCAAAGTTTTTTTAAATAAAGGTTATGGTTATCAAGATGTTGATAAAAAAGTCAAAGCTTCTCCCACAACAAAGTATGAAATTGCTTCTAATACGAAAGCTTTCACAGGTCTTGCAATTTTAAAATTAGCTCAAGAAGGTCGATTAAACTTAAATGATGCCGTATCTAAACATGTGCCTCATTTTAAAATGAACTATAATGGTCAAAATGAAACTATTACGATTAAGCAACTTTTGGCTCAAACAAGTGGTATACCTAGTGATATTACAAGCGAAGACTCCGTAACAAATAAAAATAATCGTTTAAATGATGTAACCCGTGCAATTATGGGTGATGAATTACATCATAAGCCCGGAGAAGAATTTGAATACTCAAATATGAACTATGATTTATTAGGTTTAATTATCCAAAACGTTACGAAGCAATCCTATACAAAATATATTACAAATTCATGGCTCAAGCCTTTGAATATGACACATACATCATTCAAACAAACCAATAACAAAACAAAACATGATGCTATTGGCTACGAATTACAAGGTTCGACACCTGTCGTCTCTAAACCTGAATTTAACCTTTGGGATACACCATCAGCATATATGATGACATCAACTGAAGATTTGGAACATTGGATAAAATTCCAACTTAATCCACCTGATAAATACAAATCATTAGTTCAACAATCACATAAAAATTTATCATCAACAATTGGTGAACCTAATGCCAATGCATATGCTTCCGGCTGGTTTACCAATAATGATGAACATTTAGTGTTTCATTCAGGAACGCTCGATAACTTTTCATCATTTATTTTACTAAATCCAAAACAAAATTATGGAATTGTTGTGCTTGCAAATCTAAATTCGGAATATGTACCCAAATTAGTTGAGCATCTTAACACACAAATTGTAAATCACAAGCGATATTCGACAGTTGCGTCTATGCTCAATCAATATAAAAATCAATTTAATATTGTTACCGTTTTGATGACAACACTTATTTTATTAGCATTTATATTCTCAGCTTATCGTGCTTGGCAAATGCGTCACGGGAAAATCATCCTGCGCAAATCAAAACTTACCACATTTTCAAGTTGGCTAACTTTATGTTTATGTATCGCTATAGCGCTCATATTATATGCATTACCATATCTCATTCTCGGTAGCAATAACTGGTCTTTTGTACTGACTTGGCTGCCAATAGAAATTAAATTAGCACTAATCACAATATTAATTGCATTATTCAGTACATTAATTGTAATTCTGTTATTCCTTCATACAAAGATAACGAAGACATAATAAAAAGACTTGTTCGAGCCGTGCGTTTGATAATATATCATCCACGATTCGACCAAGTCTTTATTCTTTGTATATTAAACGGATAAATTATTATTTAATTGGATTCATGCCATCTTTCCAAGTTTTATAAATCAGAGTACCACCTTGCGCTTTAAACTTCTCATTGCTTACGCCACGTTCAAATGGTTGCGCAGGTTGTATATCAATATTTGGTTCAACACCAAGTTGTTCTTTATACCATTCTGCAAATTCAGAACCTTTAACAGGTGCATCATCTGCTACATTATAGATACCATTTTCAAAATGAATAGCTTGAATAGATGTTTCAACTGCATCATCAAGATGCACAAATGATGTTACGCCATCTGAAAGTGTCACTTCACCATCCATAAATTGATTATAAATCATGCCATCTTTTCCGTACCAAGTACCTGGGCCATATAACCAGCCAAAACGTAAGACAACGTATTCATCCATACGAGCCGTTTCTTCTTCTAGACCAACCACACCATCAACCGTTACTTTTCTATCACCAGTTGAGTTAAAATCAAGTGAAGTTTCCTCATTTGCTAATCCTTCGCCAGGTTCATACATAAAGGCAATACTTTGGGCAATCACTTTCTTAACGTCATGCTTTTTCGCCGAATCAATTAAGTTTTTAGAACCTTCAATACGTACTTTCGTATTTGCTGCCATATCAACATTTTTTAAATCCGTAATTTGGTTGATAATGATTTCTGGTTTAAAATCTGCTAACGCTTGATCAATGGTATCAGCTTTTAATATATCACCAATATATGCTTTTACATTAACAGCAGCTAGCTTTTGTTGACCATTCTCAGATGTAGTAAAACCAGCAACCTCATGCCCCTCTTCTTTTAGTCTTTGAACTAATTTAATGCCAATAAGGCCCGTTGCACCAGTTACAAAAATTTTACTCATTATAAACACCTTTTCTCTATTTGTCTTTTTAATATAATTACTTGCTTGATGAGTTTACAAAATTCACGTGAGACTTCCAAATGATTTGCCTCAAAATTTTTCAAAGTGTCGTCGTAAAAACTGTCTAGTAAATACTAATAGTATGTCGTAGACCTATGACAAATCTGAATTATGACGAAGATCAATCAAGAAAAACAGCACCACGATCATTTCAATTTGAAAGTACCTTACTGCTGTTCTTTATTTATTACATTTCAATCTTAGTAATGACCGTAATTATCACGTGATTGTCATTTCCTTGCAATCATAGCTAAAAACACTAATTAATCCTGTGCGTGTCGCTGACTTTCTTTAGTATGAATTAAATCAGTAATAAAGCGATTGACTGGCGCTTCAATATGACGTTTTTTACCTAATGTTGCAACTGCGCCATTAATATAATCAATTTCAGTTTTTCTATTATTAACAATTAAATCTTGATACATGGATGGATAATGCGCACCAACTTTTTCATTTAAATCAACTAAATATTCAAAGACTTCATCAACATTTAAATGAACATTATCAATCGTCGCTACATGCACTATTTCTTGCGTTAATTTATAAATCAAACACTTCGCATAACTACTTTCATTCAGTGATGCCATATTACACTCCAACACTGTGCTTAATGCATTTGCCGTACCATTAACACAAATCTTTTTCCAAATCGATTGGTATAAATCTTTACTAATGACACCATTCAATTCCGCTTCGTTAAGTAACTCAGCAACTTTTATAACATTTTCTTTACCTTCATCAACTAGTTCACCTATTTCAACTGGTCCACTACCAAGTAAATGACTGTGTCCAGGGCTTTCAAGACCTGCCGTCCAAGTCGTAACACCTCTGACAATTTGTGATTGAGCAACGTACTGCGCAATGACTTCTTCATGCTTCAAACCATTCATCGTACATACGACAATCGTTTCATTATCAATATGTGATTTCATAGCTTCCATCACTTCTTTTAATTGCATAGACTTTGGAAATAGAAAGACAACATCGTAAATGCTCTCGTCCGGTTGATCATTAAAATGATACATCGGAATGTTTAACTCGAATGCCTCTCCATTAATCGTTATATTTAATCCATGTTGCTTAACCGCTTCAACATGAGATGTATATCCGTCAATAAGGGTGACATTATATCCTGCTTGAAATAGTTTGGCACCAAAGCCACTTCCTAATGCACCCGATCCAGCAATTGCAATTTTCATCCTATAAACCCCTCTTCATCGTTGTTGTTCATTTTAAAAATACTACTTTCGCATATTAGCGTCAATTTGAAAATCATTCGCTTAATATGCACACAGCTTTTATCGTCTATAAAAGAACACACCTAACATTAAACGTCAATACGCAACATTAAGTGTGTATGATAAACTTACTTTCACAAAATTTCCTTTAAAATCCCTACATAATAACTTGCTTTCATTTCGGTTTTACAAATTCGTTTGATTTTTAGGAACTAATAGTAAAATGACTAAAAATGCAACAATTGCTAGCAAGGCATTAAACATCATACCTGTGAAACCACCTAAGTTCAAATTTAAATTAGCTGCTAACACAGTATAAACCGTACCAGATACTGCTACTCCAAATGCATTTCCTAATGATGACGCCATTTTATATACACCTGAAGCAACACCCGACTTATCATCTGGCGCACTTGCAACTGCTGTATCAGTTGATGGTGTAGCATATAATCCTAAACCAGTACCAAACAATAAATATCCAACTATACTAGATACGATATACCACATTTCTGGTAAAAATGTTAACGACAATAAGATTAACCCAATCACTGTAAAGCCACTTCCTAGTAATAGTGGGCGCTTCGGACCATGTTGAGATAAAATCTTTTCACCTACACGAATCATTGACAACACTGCTATTAAATACGTTAATGAAATATAACCCGTTTGCGAAGAATTAAATCCTAATTGTTGTTGATAATACGTGTTAATGACGATAAGTGCACCACCTGCTACACCATTTAATAAGAAGTTTGAAATAGTTGCACCACTGTATCCTCTATTTTTAAAAATTGAAAAATCAACAAGTGGATGCTTTATTTTATTTTCGTAATATACAAAACCAACTAATGAACAGATAAACACTATAATTAAACCTAGAATTAACGGTGAAACTAAACCAAAATGAGACGTCTGTGTGATGATTACATTTAAACTTAACATTGTCACTACTAAAATGACTAAACCGATAACGTCAAACTTTTTAGCTTCTGCTTTCATACCTTTGATTGGTTCTGCTTTAGTCTCAGGTGCATGTTTGATTAAGTACATTGCTAATAAAGTTAATAGAATTGAAACAACAAATATTGAACGCCAACCTATATATGTAGCCATTAAGCCACCAAACAACGTACAAATACCACTACCACCCCAAGAACCAATAGACCAATAGCTTAAGGCACGTTGTCGTCTTGTACCAATATAATATTCGTTAATAATAGCAAGTGTGGATGGCATAATACATGCTGCAGACAAACCTTGAATTATTCTACCTATAATTAAAAATGCTGGCAAAGGTGTAATAATGATGAGTAACGAACCTATAACATTTAATATCAATCCTACATAAGTAATTTTGACGCGACCAAATTTATCAGCAACATCACCAGCACCTACGATAAACAAACCAGCAAATAAGGCAGATAAGCTAACAGCGATATTTATCGTTCCAACGTCACTACTATATGTTGATTGTAATGGGACAACAAGATTAACAAGTGACTGCGCGAATAACCAAAAGGTAATAACCCCTAAAACGATACCCAAAAGCAATCGGTTGTCACCTCTAAATTGTTTTGATGTGTCCATGAATTAGATAAGCCTCCTATGTTTAAGAAAAACAAATTTTTAATATGATATATTAAGAAACAATATCATAAATTTGCAGAAAATTATAAATAAAACATCTCATTCTTTAGTATTTTTACAATAATCAACGCTTTTTATCCAAAAACTTTCATGATAATAATTGCTATTTTAGTGTAAACGCATACAAACACAACCTATAAAACGGCTACTCAAAGACTATTTGAGCTCCTTGAGTAGCCTCATTTTTTATAAATCATGAAACGAAATCGCTAAATAATAAACATCTTCTACTATTACATATTAATACTTTGCGGCCGATGATTAGATTGATTTTTACGATGTCGTGTTGTTGGGTCTAATCGTTTTTCTAAAAATCTTAATAGTACATCAATGACGATTGCAATGATAGCAATCGGAATCGCACCTGCTAAAATAAACGTTGTGCCATCCGTCGCATTTGTACCACGAATCACAATGTCACCAAGCGTAGGTGCTCCTATAAATGATCCAACGGCAACAACACCTATCGCAACAACCAAGGCAATACGAATGCCACCGATAATAACCGAAACAGATAACGGTAATTCAATCATTCGTAGCACTTGATTGCGTGTCATTCCCATACCTTTGCCAGCATCCTTAATATTCGCATCAACACTAGCTATACCAGTATAAGTGTTTTTTATAATTGGAAGTAACGCATATAAAAACACTGTTAAAACTACTGTTTCTGAACCTAAGCCCATGACTAACATTAAAATAGCTAACATTGCAATGACTGGAACTGTTTGAATTATATTTGCAATTGTAATTACAAATCCAGAAAGTTTTGTGTATCTTGCAAGCAAGATTCCCAATGGAATACCAATTAAAGCTGCAAACAGCACACCATAGACAGACATTAATAAGTGTTTGAAAAATAAATCCCATAGATAACCAAAGTTCGTAACATAATAATTGAATAATTGCTGTAATAAATTACCTTCCATTACTTATGACCACCTTTCTGTTTATCAAAATAGTGGTGTTTTTTCAAAAATTCTTCTGCGACGACAGCAGGTTCTTTACCTTTACCATCCGCTTCATAATTCAAGCGTTGCATCTCTGAAGTCGAAATCTTTCCTGTCAACTTATTAATCGTCGTTTTAAGTTCTGGGTGTTGGCGTAATAATTCATTTGTTGCAACAGCACTCGCAGCATAAGGTGGGAAAAATTGTTTATCATCTTTAAGTACTTTCAAATCATACGCCGCAATTCGACCATCTGTAGAATAACCTAATGCAACGTCTAACTTCTCTGAGTTTAATGCGTCGTAGACTAGACCTATTTGCATTGGTCTCACTGTACCAAAGTCGAAACCATACTCTTTTTTAAATCCTTCATAGCCATCGCCTTTACGATTCATCCATGAACTATCCATACCTAAACGTAAATCTTTACTATGCTTTGCTAAATCTGAAACTGTCTCTAAATGATATTTTTTAGCAGTTTCCTCCGTTACCATGAATGCATACGTATTCGCAAAACCATACGAATCAAAAAACGTTTGATCAAATTTCTTTTTAAATCCTTGTTGTGTGGCTATCATTGCTTTCTTAGGATCTTTAATTGGTGCTTCCTTCAAAGCTCCCGTTAAATCTGTGCCATTATATCTAACACCTGATATATTAGCATCCCCATTAATTAAGGCATTATGTTGAATCGTACTTGACCCTAAATTATTTACTAATGTTGGCTTTATCTTACCATGTGTATCATGCTCTATTAACAACCGTAACATATGTGAAATAATTTGCGATTCGCTTGTTGATAATGCTGTAATTTTGACATCATTTTTCGTGCTCTTACTACCTAGTCCGGGCAAACTACATCCAGATAATACGGTAAGCGATAAGACAAACACGACAAGTATATATTTAATTTTCTTCATTATCTTAGCCTCCTAATTATCCAGATACTTTTAAGCCTTTGGGAACTACCCATTTTTCAACTAAAGCTAATAAGGCATCAACACCTAATGCTAGTGCAGTAACGAGTACCGTTGCAGTTACAATCATCAGTGGATCATATAAATTTAAACCATTGAAAATGAAATCACCTAATCCACCCGCACCTACATAACTTGCAAGTGTAGCCCAACTAATTACATACACAGATGACAAACGAATGCCACCAATGATAAGCGGCAATGCTAACGGCAATTCAACATCCTTCATCAATTGAAATTGTGTCATTCCCATACTTTTTCCAGCTTCTTTAATGTTGCTATCAATATTTTGAACGCCGAGTACCGTGTTATTTAAAATAGGTAATAACACATAAATAAATAGCGCTACAATTGCAGGCGTTTTACCAACACCAAAAATCGGTATCATAATAGCAAGTACAGCTAGTGTTGGAATCGTTTGTAAGACACCTGCCACAGTTAATATAATATTGGCAGTTCGCTTTGTTTTTGATAATAAAATGCCTATAGGTACTGCAACAATGATGGCAAGTAATAATGCCACTATAGAAATATAGAAATGTTCCAGTGTTTTCGACATCAACTGTCCACCATGTTCATGTAGGAACTCGATCATGATTTATCATCTCCTATGTCACGTACTTTGACATTAGTAGTGTGTTGCTCATGCATTTTTGAGGACGCAGTGTCTTCCCCCACATGTTCTGTTTGCACTGCATCCTCACTATCGCCCCAAATCGTGTCATATACAATATCAACAACATTGGCACGCGTAATCAGTCCTACTAAACGTTGCTTATCATCTACGACAGGTACATTCCTAACGTTTCTTTTTAAAATCGTACGTACAGAATCTTGTAATTTAGAATCAATTTGAACGGTGTAAATATGTTGTTGCATGGTGTCTCGTAAACTTTTGTGTCCACGTATACCCTGATTTATATCTTCAATGTCTAAGAAACCTAGTAAATGGTTATTACTATCTACTACAAAAATAGTATCAACACGTTTTTGTCTCATAATATGAACGGCGTCATTCAGTGTTGCTTCTGCTTGTATCGTGATTGGTTTAATCATTACACCTTCTACAGTCTTGTCATTGGGACGGTCTTGAATCAGTCTATTTTGTCCTATAAAATCACGTACAAAATCATTTGCGGGATGTCTTAAAATATTGTCTGGCGTATCAAATTGCACCACCTTACCTTCTGACATAATACAAATTTTGTCTGCTAATTTAATCGCTTCATCCATATCATGTGTTACAAAGATAAACGTCTTGCCTAATTTTCGTTGTAACGTTTTAACTAAATCTTGTAACGTATCTCTCGTAATAGGATCCAATGCACCAAAAGGTTCATCCATTAAAATAATATCTTGTTCGGCCGCAAGTGCTCTTACGACACCGATACGTTGTTGTTGCCCACCTGATAGTTCTGCTGGATAACGCTCTAAAAATGACTCCGGTAAATCCACAAGTTTAATTAATTCCTTTGCACGTTTATCCTTTTCTTCTTTAGTCCATTTCAACAACTTGGGTACCAACACAATATTCTCTTTAATCGTCATATGAGGCATTAAGCCAATTTGTTGAATAACATAGCCAATATTTCTACGTAATTCGACAGGATTCATACTCCGAACGTCTTTGCCATCAATTTCAATTTGTCCTTCTGTCGCTTCAATCATACGGTTTATCATTCTTAAAGCAGTTGTTTTACCACTTCCACTGGTTCCAATAAATGCGATAAATTCCCCAGATTGAATATCTAAAGAGATGTCATCTACTGCCTTTTTATTACCAGAATAAATTTTTGTTAAATGCTTAATACTTAACATAATCATTTCTCCTTCCTCATAAAAAATATGACGAATGATACGCATAAAATAAAAAGACCATCATCGCAATTGTTAAACAAATAGAGTCATAAGTTAAACAAGTACACATCATGGTCTTGATTATGTAGAATTTTATATTTTTCATCTGTAATGTGAATACTTAACAGTAAACGGCGCTATGTATGTTGAATTTCTACCGATTACTTTGTTTGCACATTCGTATATTCGACATTTAAAACTAACATACTCTATATGATGTTATTAAACATTATTATTTTATCTTTGGCAACTAAATAGATAACTCATATTTTTTAAAAGCGAATTTATTATCGCTCAATTGGTTGTTTTATAGCAAAAAAGTGTCGAAAATGTGAAATATTATTACAAAAGTCGAATTTTTGTAATAATGCACACGCATCCATTGTTACAGGCGGACAAAAGCCCATCCGCCACCCACAAAGTCATCCTTATATTTTAATATCTTCATCATTCATTGTAGACACCATTACCTTTTGCTAACAGTTCCTACTCCCAAGCCTGTAACGGAATTCCAACGTCAAAGTGTTGCCCATGACAGCACACCTAAAAAAACAACCAACAGCATGAGCCATTGGTTGTTTCGTGTCATCTTGTATGTTGTTGTATAACCGGTATGCTTTTACTCATTAATTACTTATCATGCATCCCTTTACCTTCTAGTATTTGGTTAATATACTTTTCAACACGCTTTTGTCTTGTTTCACTGCGTTTAGCTTGCCCAATATGATATATATATTGATGTTGTCTGCCTGGCGTTAATTTATAAAATGACGACTCTAGCTGTGGCATTTCTTCGAACTTAGCTTCTAACTCTTTAGGAATAACATATTCCTCTGTTTTCTTCATTTCAACTTTTTTACCAGCTTTTTCAGCTTTAATTGCTTCGGCTAGATAATATTTAATTTCTTCGCTACGTGCTTGAATCTCTGTTAAATTTTCAAATCGTAACTGACGAGCTGCTTGCACCTTTTCAGTCTGTTGAATGAGTGTATGATATTTATCCTCCAAAATGGCACCTTTATGAAATAATAGTGCAACATAATTTTTGAAGCCATGGATAAGTACTACATTTTTATTATTCAACGTGTAACAAGGATGCATCCATTTATACGCTTCCTCTAATTCTGTTTCATTAAAGATTAACGCTCTCAAATATTTATATTCTTCTTGCCATTGACTCTCTTTATTTAAAAATGCTTCAACTTGTTCATTTGATTGTTTCTCACTCATAGTCATCACTTCCATTTTGTTTTTCAATACACATTGTATTATATATCCTAATTTTATAAAAAACTAATTTTACAAATGCTTTTGCGTTCTTACAAAAAATGCATTTGACTATTATTATAATAAGCGTATAATTTTTCGCATATTATTTTTTGAATTTTCGGCAATAACGAAGGAGTATTTATGAATAAAGACAAGCAATTGCACAACGACAAAATCAATCTATCCCAATTAGTATTACTAGGGTTAGGTTCATTAATAGGATCTGGTTGGCTATTTGGTGCGTGGGAAGCATCATCAATAGCTGGACCAGCAGCAATCATATCATGGGTTCTTGGATTCCTAGTCATTGGAACCATTGCCTATAACTACATTGAAATCGGCACAATGTTTCCTCAATCAGGTGGCATGAGTAACTATGCCCAGTATACACATGGCTCATTATTAGGCTTTATTGCTGCTTGGGCGAATTGGGTGTCTTTGGTGACAATAATACCTATCGAAGCTGTGTCAGCTGTTCAATATATGAGTTCTTGGCCGTGGCATTGGGCGAAACCAATGAGATATTTAATGGAAAATGGCTCTATTAGCACATACGGATTGCTAGCTGTATATCTCATCATTGTTATTTTTTCATTATTAAACTATTGGTCCGTAAAACTTTTAACATCATTTACGAGTTTAATTTCTGTATTTAAATTAGGCGTACCCATGTTAACCATCATCATGTTGATGTTATCAGGATTCGACACTTCAAATTACGGCCATTCGGCAAGCACATTTATGCCTTACGGAAGTGCACCGATTTTTGCTGCAACAACAGCATCAGGGATTATTTTTTCATTCAATTCATTCCAGACAATTATTAATATGGGTTCAGAAATTAAAAATCCTGAAAAAAATATCGCAAGAGGCATCGCTATCTCACTGTCAATCAGTGCAGTGTTGTACATCATTTTACAAAGTACGTTTATCACTTCTATGCCTCAATCAATGTTACAACATAGTGGATGGAATGGCATCAACTTCAATTCACCATTTGCTGATTTAGCTATCTTATTAGGAATTAATTGGCTCGCAATTTTACTATATATTGAAGCTTTTGTATCACCATTCGGTACTGGCGTGTCATTTGTCGCCGTTACAGGTCGAGTTTTACGAGCAATGGAGAAAAATGGACATATCCCTAAATTTCTTGGGAAGATGAATGAAAAATATCATATCCCACGTGTAGCAATCATCTTTAATGCCATCATTAGTATGATTATGGTTACATTATTTAGAGATTGGGGTACGCTAGCAGCAGTTATTTCTACTGCAACTTTAGTAGCCTATTTAACTGGCCCAACGACAGTGATTGCATTAAGAAAAATGGGACCAACAATGACTCGTCCATTTAGAGCAAAAATTTTAAAAGTAATGGCACCATTATCATTTGTATTAGCTTCATTAGCTATATATTGGGCAATGTGGCCAACAACGGCTGAAGTTATTTTAATCATTATACTTGGATTACCAATCTACTTCTTCTATGAATATCGTATGAATTGGCGTAATACAAAGAAACAAATTGGTGGTAGCTTATGGATTATTGTATATTTAATCGTGCTATCAATACTGTCATTTATAGGAAGCAAAGAATTTAAAGGCTTAAATATGATTCACTATCCATTTGACTTTATCGTTATTATTATTGTGGCGCTTATCTTCTATTACATCGGTACAACGAGTTCATTTGAAAGCGTCTATTTCCGTCGCGCAACACGAATCAATACGAAGATGCATGAGTCACTAAATAATGAATCAAAGTCATCTCATTAAATATTTTAAAATGCAGTGCCATATATGATTTCAACACACACATTAACCAACCATTGATTTCAACATCTTGGTTGGTTTTTTATTTTGAAAATCGGTTATAAATAACTAACATAACAAGATGGCGAGAGTGATATTGTAATGAAATGTCACTGTAGAAGAACATCATATAATGCTGAAAATGGTTTGAGTTAAAACAGATATCAAGCTCGTCTGATTCAGTCACAAAATTGTCTTGTTATACTTGTCACCTATCATCTATAGACCGTGGTATGATTAAATTGGGGATGATAAAGGAGGTTAATAAATATGAAGATTAATACTACAGGTGGTCAAATTTATGGTATTACACAAGATCGTTTAGATATCTTCTTAGGCATTCCTTATGCAGAACCACCAGTTCATGACAATCGCTTTAAACATTCTACGTTAAAAACACAATGGTCAGAGCCAATTGATGCAACTGAAATACAACCCATCCCACCGCAACCAGACAACAAATTAGAAGATTTTTTCTCCTCACAATCTGCAACTTTTACCGAACATGAAGACTGTTTATATCTAAATATTTGGAAACAACATAATGATCAGTCGAAGAAACCTGTCATCATTTATTTTTATGGTGGTAGTTTTGAAAATGGTCATGGTACAGCCGAACTCTATCAACCGGCACATTTAGTACAAAATAACGACATTATTGTTATTACATGCAATTATCGTTTAGGCGCATTAGGATATTTAGACTGGTCATATTTTAATAAAGGGTTTCATTCCAATAATGGACTTTCAGATCAAATCAATGTCATAAAATGGGTGCATCAATTTATTGAATCCTTCGGTGGCGACGCTAATAACATTACTTTAATGGGTCAGTCTGCAGGCAGTATGAGCATTTTGACTTTACTTAAAATACCTGACATTGAGCCATACTTCCATAAAGTCGTTCTACTAAGTGGCGCACTACGATTAGACACCCTTGAGAGTGCACGCAATAAAGCACAACATTTCCAAAAAATGATGCTCGATTATATAGATACAGATGATGTTACATCATTATCGACAGATGATATTCTTATGCTGATGGCGAAGCTAAAACAATCTCGAGGACCTTCTAAAGGGCTTGATTTAATATATGCGCCTATTAAAACAGATTATATACAAAATAATTATCCAACAACGAAACCAATTTTTGCATGTTATACAAAAGATGAAGGCGATATTTATATTACTAGTGAACAGAAAAAATTATCACCGCAACGCTTTATTGACATTATGGAATTAAATGATATTCCTTTAAAATACGAAGATGTTCAGACGGCGAAGCAACAATCTTTAGCGATTACACATTGTTATTTCAAACAGCCGATGAAGCAATTTTTACAACAACTTAATATACAAGATTCAAACGCACAACTATGGCTTGCTGAATTTGCATGGCATGATACTTCTAGCGCACACTATCGCAGTGCGTACCATATTCTTGATATGATATTTTGGTTCGGAAACTTACAAATTTTATCAGCGCATCAGTATCCAATCACTGATCATCTTAAATTTTTAAGTCGACAAATGCAAAATGATTTAGCTAATTTTGCTAAAAGCGGTAAAATGCCTTGGCCGATATATCATAATGAACGTCGCTATTATCGCACATATCAATAACGTTATTGCATCTAAAAAAGCACACCTGAATTTGATAGCAGGCGTGCTTTTCATATGAGAATTATGATGATTTAAATGTTTTAGCATAATGATTATTTTTCAATGTTAAAACAACGATTAATCCTAATGCGCCAATGATGGCACTCGTATACGTGATAGCTTGAACAGAAACATGTGTCATGACCAAGCCTCCAATAATGCCTCCAACACCAATACCAGCGTTTAAACTAGACATGTTCCAACTCATTACTTGGCTTGTGTCGCCTTCAACATGTTGAATCACACCGCTTTGCACTGCTGGATTAGTACTCCATTGCATGATATTCCAAATAAATAGTCCTGCTAACAATAGACCTGAACCAGGTAAGATTAAATTCATAAGTAACATCATCACGATAAAAATTGAAACAGAAATCATTAACCAACGCTTACTTGTAATTTTATCGGAGAATATACCACCTAATGATGTTCCAATAACGCCAGCGATTCCATTTACTAGAAGTGCTAATGAAACGAATGACATATCATGACCATTAGATAAAATAAGTGGATTTATAAAGACGAATGTCACTGAGTTTGCAATCAATACTAAAAACGTAATAATTAAATATTTTGCTACTTCAGCAGGTCTTAATATTTTCGAAGTAACATGATTTTCATGAGATGGTGCCTCATGATTCACAGAGCCTCGTTGTATTTCCTGATCCTTCGGTAAATAGCTCATCATCAAGAAGCCAACAATAATACTCACAATAATTAAGAATAGAAATGTATAGCGCCAACCTACTAAATCGCCGATAACCGTTCCAATTGGTACACCAAAAACATTGGCACCACTAAATCCTGTATAGACAAGTCCAATCATTTTGCCACGATTTTTAGGTGCTGATAACATCGCTGTAATAGCTAATACTTTCACAATAATTAGTGCTGCTGCTGCAGATGAGATAATTCTACCAACTACTAATATTGAAAAATTTGGCGCTACAGCAATAATGCCATTACCAATGATAAATATAAGTAATGTCCATAATAATACAGGCCTTGATGAAAAACGGTTCGTTAATTTAACCAGAATAGGTCCACATATCGCAAATGTTAAAGCGTACATTGTCACTAATTGACCAACGACAGCTTCTGATACATGTAAGTCCTGACTCATCAAGTTCATAATTCCTGCAACCATCATTTCAACCATTCCTACGATAAAAATACTTAAAATGAATGTAAATAGTCGCATGATTGACATTTTAAAACTCCTTTCAAACAAAATTTCCGATATTCATTTCCCTTAGAATAACGATTTATTAAAAAATGTGTGCAACACAATTTTATATATAACCGTTCTATTATATAATATTTTGCTTTAATTTTCTGTGCTTAATTGGAAAATTATTGAAATTGTTTTTCAGTATTTGAAAAATTAACACAAGTATGTCATTTAATAATTATGTATAATTACTTCAGTTTCAACAATGACTCCAAAAAAGCACGCACGCTTTATATGTCAGAACAGATAACTGACTACAAAGTATGCGTGCCTTTATGAATATTTTCGCTGCGCTAAATAATAACATTACTATATGTGCATCACTTTATTTCCAATTAAAACTAATGCCTAAATATGATGCGGTAAAATCTATCATGACTCACTCTTAACATCCGTATTTCGTGCTACTAATTGATGTCTTGCATTGAAAAATTGACCATAGCTTAAATATGTCGCAATCAAAGCAGACATAATGGTCGCAGTTGTATGAATAAACACGACTAACAATTGAAATTTAATCGCTTGTAAAGGTGGTACGCCACCAATAATTAAGCCTGTCATCATACCAGGAATCGACACAAGCCCATATGTTTTAACCGAATCAATTGTTGGCACTATAGCTAAACGAATACTTTCACGTATTGCACCTTTAGAAGCCAATTTAGGTGTAGCTGCAAGTGATAATTTAGATTCAATATTAGTACCATCTTGTACGAATGCACGATCTAAATTCTGGTAAGCTAAATTAATTGCAATCAAGCCATTATTTGCAAGCATGCCGCCGATAGGTATAACTTCATTGGCTGTAAATTGGATGGCCCCTGTCGCAATAGTACCTGCAAGCGGTAATGCCGTTCCAACAAAGATAGCCACAAAGGAAATCCAAAAGACATGATGCATGACAGGTGATGATCGACTAATCGTATTCCAAGAAGCATTAACAATAATGACAAATACACATAATACTAATAGCCATTTGTCATTAATTTTAAAAATATAGTGCAGTAAGAATCCTAAAATGATTAATTGTACGACCGCACGTAGTGTCGCCACAATCAAATCTTTAATAATATGTAGACCTTCTTTATAAGAAATAATAATTGGAATAACTAATAGCAGTGCCGTCAGTCCTAATGCCGTATTACTCATGTTGGTTCAACTCCTCTATATTAGAAATTTGACCATCAACAATTGTTATACGCTTTTGAAAGTGTCGCATACTTTGGTCATCGCTGTGGGTAATCCACATAATTGCCACGCCTTGATCTGCTAATTTAAAAATGATATTTTCTATTTTTTCTTTATTATGAATATCTAACGCACTTGTTGATTCATCTAATAGAAGGATGTCTGGGGTATACATTAATTGGCGTGCAATCGCGATCCTTTGACGCTCGCCACCTGACATATGTTCTATTTTAGAACTTAATTGATAGTGTCCTAAACCTACATCTTTAATTAATTGCTTAGCACGTTTCTTATCAAATTTATCATTACGCGCAAGAGACGGAAAAATCATATTATCTTCAATCGTTTCACCAAACAAATCGCTTTGTTGCATCAAATAGCTAATGTGTCGGCGTAATATTTCTGGTTCGTAATCATCATATGGTTTATCTTTAAAGTAAAGTGTTCCACTGGTTGGGCTAATTAAATTGCATATTATTTTTTGAAATGTACTTTTCCCACTACCTGAAGGACCAATAATCGCAATGGTTTCACCTTTATCTACTTTTAAATTAATATGATTTAGTATGACTCTATCACTTGCCTCATATACTAAATCTTTTATCTCTAACAACATATTTACCCCTCCTCGTATCATGAGTTATTTCGATATAATAGGGTATTCCTTTTCTTGAATAGTGTGCTTACCTATAAGTCGACCTAGTCAATGCTTATTACCCCTTAAAATCGCTCTAATAAGACATATCAAATATAGTATTCCCATTTTTGAAAAATTTAGTGCCATTTCATTCCGGGAAATTTTTTTAACATTTATGTCAAAATTGAAGTACACTGCAGTGACTTATTCTCACTTTTTGAAAATAAAAAAGCCTTTAACATGACATCTCATGCTAACTAAGCATCTAACTTAGTTCTTGCATGACATCATATTAAAGACTTTCTTTATTATTTATGGATTTGACTACCACATGATATTTTTATAAGTTTCATCATTCAATGAACGGACAATTTCAGTAACAAGACGGATAGAATTTTCATAATCATCCACATTGAGTACCGATACATTAGAGTGCATATATCGTAACGTGACACCTATTGTCATCGTTGGAATACCTTCATTTGCGACATGAATACTTCCCGCATCTGTACCTCCACCTGGTGTCGTATCCCATTGTACTTCGATGTTATGTTTCTTAGCTACATCTTTAATATGCTTACGCAAACCTTGGTGCGCAATACTTGTAGCATCCATCATAATAACAACTGGACCACCGCCTAGTTTACTATCGCTCGTTTGACCTGACATACCTGGGGTATCATAAGCAATACCTACATCGACGGCTATCGCCAAGTCTGGTTTAATCGTATTCGCTGCCACTTTAGCACCACGCAAACCAACTTCTTCTTGCACTGTGGCACCACTGTATAAGTTGATGCCAATATTTTCATCTTTTAAACGTTGTAATACCTCAATAGCTAATGCACAGCCATAGCGATTATCAAATGCTTTCGCAGTTAAATATTTATTATTTGCAAGCACTTCAAATTCACTATATGGCGTAACCATATTGCCTACTTCAACGCCAGCTTCTTCAGCTTCTCCCTTGCTACTAACACCAATATCTATAAACATATTTTTGATTTCCATTGGCTTTTTACGTTCTTCAGGCGTTAAGACATGTGGCGGTTTAGAACCGATGATACCTCTAATTTCTTTGCCCGAATCTGTTGTAATCGTTACTTTTTGAGATAGCATGACTTGATTCCACCATCCACCAACTGGCGTAAATGAAATAAAACCATGTTTATCAATCTTTGTTACCATAAAACCAACTTCATCCATATGACCAGAAATCATAATTGAGTATTGACCATTCTCAGCATTTTTCTTTCCAAAAATGCCACCCAAGTTATCTTCAATAATTTGATCACTGACAGGCTCTATATAGTTACGCATTGCTTCTTTAACTTGCATTTCATAACCAGCAATGCCGTTTACATCTGTTAAATGTTTAAGTAATTTGACTGACTGATTCATGTTATTCATCCTCCTGTATTTCAACTTAAAACTATTGTATCACTAACTTTCAGAAAAACGTTCCCTACCGCTTTATCATTTTCAGGCTTAAATATTTTTAAAATTTTGTGAGGAATCCGCTTAAAAACCTCATATTTCTAAAATTTAATATTCCGAAAAAGTCAGAATTTAAAATTCCTTATTATAATACGTTATTCTTTTATTGTTACTAATTTCAATCTTTTTAGTCTTGCGCTATTATAAAATTAAAAAGTGTAGAGATAACAACGCATTAACGTCGCTATTTTCCCTACACTTAAATACTAGTTTCTTTAATTAACTTATCATTAAAGTTATTCAGATATTGAATATTCATTAATCATAATGTGACCATGCCGATAGTATTAATACTTCTTTATTTCGATCATCTACGGTATAGACGACCCTGTGCTGATGGTTAATTCTTCTTGAATATCGCTCTAAATATTTAGGCTCTAATTTTTCAAAAGATTGTGTTATTTTATACGGATCATTTTTTAAAGTCTCAACAATTTCTAAAAATGACTTCTTTAAATAAGAATGTTTTATTTTCTTTAAATCTGATTTCGCTGAATTTTTAATCTTAACCGTGTAATTGCTCATTAAAGATTATCCCAATCAATATCATCTATATTTGTTGTACCACTATTATCTTTTTCTCTTTCTCTTACTTTGTCCATTGTACCAGTAGATTCAAGATATATTGTCTCTTGTATACTTTTCCAATCTTCTAAACCTATAATCACAGCATTATTTTCGGCATTATTGCCACTAATATAAATTGGTTCGTGATTATTATTAACATTTTTTAGTAATTGATAAAAATCTTTTCTCGCTTCTGTAGGGCTAGTGATAATCATATAAACCCTCCTTTGTCTTCTGTTACTCTAATTATAGCGTACGCACTTCAGTACGTCAATATTACCAACGAGTTCATCGTATTCTTAATACCTATATGCTATCGTACACAAGCTTTTGTTCTTTTCTTCCAACATACCGTCTATAATGCTCAAAAAGAAATCAGCAGTGGAACACACTACGTTCCCTACCGCTTTATCATTTTCAGACTTAATAATTTTAAAAACTTTGTGAGAAATCCGCTTCAAAAACCTCATATCTCCAAAAAAAATGACAAAATTTAAATTTTTGAATAACATCATTTTTTAGTAAATGTTATAATTTCTTTATAATACAAATATCGAAAGAAGGCGACTGACTTTGAAAAAATTATGTTCATTAATTGTAGTAGCATTAGTTTGTATCATTGCATTATCAGCTTGTGGTAAAGAACAAACCAAAACATATGAAGGTGATGTTAGTGGTAAACATGTACTAACTTCTATCACATATAAAGATGATAAAGTTTTAAAACAGTCTACAATCAACACAATTAAATATGACGATCTAGGTATGGATAAAGACGAAGCCAAAAAGTTATTCGCCAAATCTGAAAGTATTTTCAAAGACCTTAAAGGCGTAAAATACAAAGTAGACTATAAAGATAAAAAAGCAATTGAACACTTAGACATAGATTACACAGAAGTTGACATGAAAAAGTTAAATAAACGTCTTGGTGTTTCAACTAAAGAAAATAAAGATATTAGTTTTGAAAAACTTGAAAAGCAATTAAAGCACAGAGGTTTAAAAGAAAAAGATAAAATGGACGATAAATAGTTTATAACTTAAAAATGCCCTCAGATAAGACTAAGGTTACAAACCTTAATTCATATTCTGAGGGCTTTAATATTTGAAATTCTTCTGTGACCAGCATCCACTACTAATATAAAATTATTTGCAGTAACGCTAAAATCCGCTGCTTTCATTTTCCCGAAATAAATAAGTTAACTAATGAGTTTTAATTTATAATCATGTATCGTTTGCAATTCACCATCGATTTTTCGATATACAATATGATCAGCAGTAATTTCTGTAGGACTGGATACGCCAACAGCTGCTGCAATATTGAATAAGCCTTCATGCAAACTTGTTACATAGTTTGTGACACGATATTGCTTTTCTCCAACAATCAATGCTTTTTCTTTTTTCGCATCTGTCGTTGCAACACCTACAGGACATGTATTCATATGACATTGTTGACTCATAATACAACCGACACTAATCATCATACCACGTGCAATATTAACAAAATCTGCACCTAAACCTAGTGCAATCGCAATTTTATCAGGTGTCACTAACTTACCAGATGCCGCCAATTTTACTTTATCACGAATACCATATTTTTCTAACATGCCAGACACAATAGGTAGAGCTGTAAATAGCGGTAAGCCAACACCATCTTGTAATTCTTGGAATGTTGCACCAGTACCACCTTCACCACCATCAATCGTAATAAAGCTTGGATACTTATCTAATTCCACCATCGTACGTACAAGTGTTTCAATTTCTGAAACTTTGCTTACTACAATTTTGAATCCTACTGGTTTTTGACCTAATTGCTGCAACTGATCGACGAAACGAATCAAATCTTCAGCATTATGAATAAATTCGTAACGGTTAGGTGAATTGATTGTTTTATAAGGTTCAACATTTCGGATTTTAGCAATTTCTTCGTTTACCTTTTCAGCTTCCATATGACCACCACGAGTCTTAGCACCTTGTGCCAACTTCAGCTCAAATGCGCGTACGTTAGATAACTGTGCAACCTCTTTAAATAAACCTTCACTAAAATTACCTTCTTTATCACGAACACCAAATAAACCGGGACCAATTTGGAAAATGATATCCCCATTACCTTTTAAATGATATTCTGATAAGCCACCTTCACCTGTATTCATCCAAGTTCCCGCTTTAGCTAGACCTTTAGATAAAGCTGTAATGGCATTTTTTCCTAAGGCTCCATAACTCATACCAGATTGTCCTACGATACGTTTTAAAATAAATGGATATTTTAAATGTTCACCTAATTTTATTGCATGATCATCACTTAAGTAATACGGATCAATCTTTGTCGGTACACGATATTCTTCACGACTAAATAAACGCTCATTCGCGATTTTATAAATGAATGTTGATAACAATGTTGTATTATCTACTGAAATCTCATTACGTTGCATCGGAAACATTGTGTTCTGTATGTAAAAGCCGTCTTGATAATCTTTAGTAGTACCGAAGCTGGTCATACGAGAGTTATATTTTCCAGCCAAAACGATATTTTTATAATCATTACGTGAAAAAGGTTTCCCTTCATTATCCCCAGAAAATAAATACTGACGTAATTCCGGCCCCATTTTTTCTGAAATATATCTAATACGTGCTAGTAAAGGATAATTCCTTAATACACTATGTTGTGATTGTCTTTTATCTTTAATTAACCAAATAAGCCCGATAACAATAACCGTAAGCAGGAAGCCTATAATGATAATATTAACTATAAATTGCATGACTGTAAGAAACGTCATTACAATACCTCCCCCCAAAATTTCAATTCAATATTTATGATACACCTTACAAAATAAAACACAATGGAAGCGCTTCATTTTATAAAACAATTTTATGATATGTTTTTCATTTTAAATTTTAATGTATAAAACATACAATACAAAGTAATATGTGCTAAAGTATCTATATAATACAACTATTTAAGAGGTATACTATGTCAAATACAAATAAACATTACATAGAAGAAGAATACGCTACCGAACAATCGCGTTTTTTCAAACGTGATATTGGATTTATTTTCCTTTACATATTTTTGGTTAACATCTTGCCGATCATTATCGTTTTTTTAACTTTTGGGTTAGTAGCTATATTCACTCAACAAGCTCCGTGGGATTTCTCTTTTCCTATTTCAATGAACATTAGCTATTTACTCGCAGTTATTCTTTCATTAGCTATTTTTCGTCGGATGCATGAAGATGCGTTTATTCCAATGATACGTTCGCAAATCGTTGCCAGCACCAAATATAAATGGCATATTCTTATATCATTTACATTAAGTATCGTACTCTTTTTACTTTTAAATCATTTCGAAATTTTCGCACTAAATGTAGATTCCTTTACTGTCTTTGACATTTACCCGCTCATTAGAGAATATGGTTCCATCAGTTTAATAGCTATATTTTCGTTAACCATTATATTAAATACTTTGATTTGTCAACTTATTTTCCGTCATATTTTAATTCAAGAATTAAGCAGATTAATACCTTTAAAGATTACAATAGTATTATCCGTTATCCTTGAAACACTGTACTATTATCCATACATTAATACATGGTGGGAATTCATTCCAGCATTGATACTAGCTAGTAGTGCGACTTACTTATATTTAAAATCAAACCGTAATTTTATGGTGAGCTATTTCTATCAATTAGCAGTTATACTCGTTTTGCATATTTTCATGTAAAATTTTTCAGAGCATTATCCATTATCCATACACATCAAAAAGCACACTTAAAAGTCAGTATCGCAACTCACTTCTAAGCGTGCTTTATTTAGATATACTGTCGTTCTAAAAACGAGCCATATAGAGAGCCTGAGACATAAATCAATGTTCAATGCTCTACAAAGTTATATTGGCAGTAGTTGACTGAACGAAAATGCGCTTGTAACAAGCTTTTTTCAATTCTAGTCAGGGGCCCCAACAAAGAGAAATTGGATTCCCAATTTCTACAGACAATGCAAGTTGGGGTGTGGGCCCCAACAAAGAGAAATTGGATTCCCAATTTCCACAGACAATGCAAGTTGGGGTGGGACGACGAAATAAATTTTTCGAAAATATCATTTCTGTCCCACTCCCATGAATCGCCATGCTCAATATACCTTTTAAAATTTAAATATTCATTAACTTAATATGCTTTAATTCACTTCATTAAAGACTATTTGCTGGGCGTGGTGTTGGTTTTTTCAATAAACTCATAATCATTATTACAATGACTAACATACCACAAATTAGATACATCCATTTAAATCCTACTAAATCGGAAATAGGTCCCATCAATGCGCCACCTAACGATATACCTAAGTCTGCACAGGCAATAAATAAACCTAACAACATATTACGACCTACTTTTGGTAAGACGAAACTTAAGTATGATGTTAATGTTGGGTACACCATTGCTTGCGTCATTCCTATTAATATCGCACTACCATAGAAAATAATTGCACCTACTTGCGGACCAAATGCCACTACAAATGACGCGATCACTAATAATGATAGTACAGATACCATATATTTAGGATGCCACATACCATCTGACGGAATGTATTTCCTTAAGTAAAATCTTGCCGCAACAACTGCGATGGCCTGTATTGTCAAAAAGATTCCCGCATTCGCGAATCCTAAACTCACTGTGTATAACGGTACAAATGTACTAACTGCACCAAATACAATCGATGCAACAATCATGATAATACCACTGTTCAACAACTCTTTATTTTTGAAAAATTGCGCAAAAACAGTTACAGCGTTAAATGGCATTTTTTCAATCTTATCTGACGTATCGGGTTCTTGTTCAGCAAAGGTCACGCGATAGCCAAAGAATGTTGTTGTTAATGCGATAAAGATAATGACAATTGCAAATAGTGAAATATTATTTGCATTCCAAATACCTACGGCAACTAATGGGCCGATTAAGTTTGGAATCGTTGAAAATAGCGAGTACAATGATACACCTTCAGAACGATGTTCCTCTGGTAATGCATCAATAATACCTAGCTGTAAAGACATAGAAAAGAATGCCGTACACACACCTTGCATAACACGTGCTACGAAATAACCTTCTAAGCCAGTAAAACCATAAATAATTAAAGCTATGGCATTGATAATCAAAATAATTCTTAATACTTTAATGGGACCGACACGAGCAATAATTTGTCCTGCCCATGGTCGAAATACCATTGCTGTTAACATGTATGCCCCCATAACGATACCGATAACCGTATTCGTTGCGCCTAAATCATGACCTCGCAAAGGTATAAACACGTTTAAGATTGCATTGGCACTAAAGAACATCAATGTTAATATATATAATCTCAAAAAGGGCCAAGCCATTGCACCTTTCATTATCTCACTCCTTAGAATGATAGTTGTTTTTCTATTAATTCTCTTGTATAAGCATTGTCACTTTTATGCAATGCGCTTGTCGGAATTTGTTCTTCTATTTTTCCGTTTTTAAAAATAATTAATTGATCACATAAATACGTGGCAGCTTGAATATCATGTGTGATAAAAATATAACTCAACTGACGCGTTTCACGTAAATGAATCAATAAATCTAATATTTGTGTTTGAATTGACATGTCGAGTGAACTAATGGCTTCATCAAACAAAATATATTTAGGGTTAATACATATTGCACGCGCAATCGCAACACGTTGCGCCTCTCCACCTGATAACATATTAGGATATTTATCCATGTATGCCTTAGATAGACCGACTTCTTCCAACAATGTAATTGCTTGGACTTCCATAACATCTTTAGGTTGTCCATCACATTGACACATCACTTCAAATAAGATTTCTCTAACAGTCTGAAATGGGTGTAATGATGACGTATAATCTTGAAACACTGCACCAATTTGATGACGTCTCACTTTCTTCTTATGCATCGGATGATCATTTAAGGTTACACAACCTTTATCCGGTTTCTCAATACCTAATATCATACGACTCAACGTCGATTTACCGCTACCACTTTCTCCGATAATCGCAATCGTCGCACCGATTGGACACTCAAATGACACACCTTTCACGATAGGTGTTCGACGACGCTTAAAAACATGTGCGCTTTGATATGACTTTTCAACATCTTTAATTTTAATCATGTACATCACCCCTCATCACATGTTTAAAATGATCATTAATCTTCTTCTTGGTTGACAATAAATACTTCGTGTAAACATGTTTTGGATGATGCAAGACTGATTCACGCGTACCATGCTCAATCAGTTGACCATTTTTCATCACAACAACACGATCTGCAATCTTGTTAATAACCGTTAAATCATGTGAAATGAAAATCATCGCACAGTCAAAGTGTTTTTTAATATCTATAAATGCTTCCAGTACATCATATTGTGTAATTGTATCTAAAGCCGTTGTCGGCTCATCAGCAATGATTAACTTTGGTTTCAAAGCTAACGCTAAAGCAATCATCAATCGCTGTAACATTCCTCCTGATAACATGTAAGGGTATGATTTTAATATACGTTTAGGATCTTTCAAACTTAAATAATCCATATATTCAATCAATGTCTTTTCAATTTCTTGTGTAGACATTGACGTATGTACTTTCATAGTCTCAAACATTTGTTTACCTACTGTTGTCGATGGATCAAATGCACGACTACCTTGTTGCATGACCATCGCAATATCTTTACCACGGTATTTTTTCAATTGTGCTTCGGATAACGACAACATTGGCTTACCATCAAAGGTTATATCACCTGTCACCCCGAGTCGTTCGGGATTCAAACCAATAATCGATTTACAAGTGATTGATTTACCACTACCACTTTCTCCAATAACGCCTAAAGTTTCACCCTTAGTTAATGTAAAATTCACATCACTCACGAGTGGTTGATCTGTCCAGGTATCTGTAATCGTCAAATGCTTAACTGTTAACAATGTCATGATTGCACCACTCCTTTTTTCACAGAACGAAGTTTATCTTTAGAAGAGATGCGGGGATCAATGGCAATTTGTAAAGCATCGGATAAGAAGTTAAATGCCATCACTATAATCACTATGGCAATACCTGGCGCAAACATCATTTCAGGATGTGTAAACATCACTTTTCTAGCTTCGTTAAGCATCATGCCCCACTCTGCAGTAGGCGCTTTGACACCTAATCCTAAAAATGAAAAGCCAGATATTTGCAAGATCATTGAACACATCGAGCTACTAGAGATAATAGCAATATCTGCTAATGTTAACGGCATAATATGTTTGTGAATAATTTTCATATCATTCATACCGATTGTTTTAGCAAATCTTACATGGTCAGAAGCAGTGTACTGCATAACACTTGTACGTATAACACGACAGAACCATGCCCAACGCGTCAAAATAAATGCCATGATAATATTTTCGGCACCCATACCAAACAATGCAATTAATGCTAACGTTACAACATAACTTGGGAATGCCAACATAACATCACACGCACGCATGATTAAGGCGTCAACAAACCCTTGGAAATATCCTGATAAGAATCCTAAAATAGATCCAATAAGTACAGAAACAAATAGCGCAACAAAGACATATAACAAACTTGGTCTAATCGCATAAATTAACCTAGTTAAAATATCTCTACCTAAATGGTCAGTACCTAGTAGATGTTGAAAACTCATGCCAGCAAATTTGTTTGCTGTATCGATATGGTTAGGATCATAAAATGTCACAAGTGGTGCTGCTAATCCTAAAAAGACATATAATACAATAATGCCTAAAGCAACCACTGCACCTTTATCTTGTAATAATCGTTTTAAAATTATCATCGTGCGCCCTCCCTTAATCTTGGATTTAATAGCGCATTAATGATATCTGCTAATGTATTAAATATAATAAATAATACCGCTACAATTAATACATATGCTTGAATAACTGGAAAATCATGTTCAAGTATTGCTTTTAAACTTAATTGACCTAGTCCAGGCCATGCAAAGATATACTCGATAACAACTAGTCCACCCATTATCATTGGTATAGACATACAAAAGATTGATACCGCAACTTGTAAAGCATTACGCAACACATGCAACATTAATGTGATAGATTTCACACCGCTTGCTCTTAAATAAAGTACATAATCTTCATTTAATTGTTCCACCATCGAGCGTCTAACATTTCTAAAGTAAATACCAGCATAGGCAATCGTAATAACGATCACTGGCAATATGTAACTTTCTGGACCTGTTAATCCAGAAGTCGGCAATATGTTTAACTTCACTGAAACGTAAATAATAAGTATTGAAGCTATCCAATATGATGGTAATGCAGTTAGAAAGAAAGCCACTGAACGTATCGCACGATCAGTGAACTTTCCTCTTTTTAATGCACTAACTACACCTAAAATAATTGATGTAATCATCACCATAACACTTGAAATTATTGTTAATTTCAATGTATTCATAAATGCTGGACCAATGCGTTCAGCAACAGGATCACCTGTAATGTAGCTTGTACCAAAATTAAATTGCATCGCTTCAAGTAACCAATTTTTATATTGAATTAATAATGGATCATTGAAACCGTACTTCTCATTCGTTTCTGCAATCAACTCTGGTGTTACATTTGGCGTCCCTTGTGCATGTAAAATTGTCACAGCTGGATTTTCATTTGTAATATACGTCAATAGAAATGTCATAAAACTTACTACAATCACTAATGGAAACATGAGCGCAATACGTTTTAAGATAAATTTGAACATCTAATTGCTCCTTTATTTATACTGCATTTCATTGAATGGTAATTCATACTGTGATTGTGTGAATGATACTTTTTCTAAATCTTTCGGCGCAACAACTGTCATACTACCGTGTGAAATAGGGATAAAGATACCTTCATCATCAATTTGTTTCAAAATGTTTTTATAAGCGTCTGAACGCTCTTTACCGTTTTGGATTTTAAATGCGTCATCAATGCTGTTGTATATTTTATCTTTGTTCTCAATGCCTGATGTTGCACTTTCATAACCATTTTTCGCTTTAAATGCTGCAATAGTACTTTGTGGATCGTACAATAATCCCCAAGTTTGGTTGAACATTAAGTCATAATCACCAGAAGTACGACGTTCAGCAATTTTATCTGATGTTTCGCCATTGATGTTTAACTTAATACCCATTTTCTTAAATTCTGCTTGTAAGTATTCTGCTTGTTCTTTTTGACTTGAAGAACCTTTGTCATAGTACATTGCCATTTCAAGGTTTTTACCATCTTTTTGACGAACATCGCTGTCTTTACCTTTCTTCCAACCAGCTTCATCTAATAATGATTCTGCTTTTTTAAGGTCATACTTACGTGTTGGCATATCGAAATTAATATCTGTTACATTTTTCGCAAATAATTGAGTTGCTGGTTTTTCTTGACCATCTAAAATTTCTTTGGCAATTTTATCTCTGTTTACCATATGACCAATCGCTTGTCTGACTGTTTTGTCACTGACTGCGTTATCTTTTTTACCAGAATTGACAACTAACATTTTCGTATTCATAGGTTGACTACGCTTAACTTGATAGTCACCTGTATCTTTCAATTGTTTTAAAGAGTCTTTGTCTAAGCTATCTGTACCTCTATCATCTGTGAAGGCAAAGTTCGTTTCACCTTTTTTCATTGATAGGAATGCTGTTTCACCAGCAGGCATTACTTTTGCTTGTACTTTGTTAAGTTTAGACTTTTCGCCCCAGTATTGATCATTTTTGTTAAAGTCTGCAGACTCATCTTTTTTGTGTTCACCTAATTTAAATGGACCAGTACCATCGAACTTTTTAACGCCATCTTTTGTTGTGCCGTTTTTAAAGTCTTTTGGAGACACAAATACATATGGACGAGGCATCGCTAATTCAGCCAATGCAGGTTGATATGCTTCTTTCAAATTCAATTCAACCGTGTACTTATCTTTAACTTTAACATTGTCAATTAATGTTGAAATCTTTAACCAAGAATGCAATTTTTTGTTTTCTTGAACTGCGTCAATATTTTTCTTAACTGCGTCAGCATCAAATGGCGTACCATCATGGAATTTAACGTCATCTCTCAAATGGAACGTGTATGTCTTCCCATCTTCAGACACATCCCATTTTTTAGATAGTAAAGGCTTAATCCCATCTTTCGTGTTACGTACAAGCGGCTCGTATATCATACTTTCAGCAGACATCGATCCACCGTAAACATGCGGATTCATATCACCGATATCTTTAACTGTCGTATACGTTAATTGCTTGTTTTCTTTTTTCTCCTCTAAACCTTTATTACCGCCACAACCAGTTAAAATTAGCCCTGATGCAAGTAACATTGCACTCATTTTAGTTAGTTTTCTCATTTGCTTTTCCTCTTTCTAAATTGATAAGTTGCATTACTTAATCAAATCGTAATGATTATTTTTCTCAATTATTTGCTTATTTTTATGTAAATGTCAAACATAATTCAATAATTTTTTTCTATTATAAAACTTCAAACCCTTATTATGAAAGCGTTCTATTGATTTCCAAAAAATTTGTGACGAGTGCCTTATCTCCTTCAAAAAGATTTGTATTAAATTGAGAAGATAGTTGTTGATCTTGATGCATATCCTTGTACGCCTGGCAACTTGCTTCATAGCGAGTTAGGAACTGATCAATCATTGGCGTTTTGATACCTAGCATTTTCCCAATATGCTGAATCATCGCCGTTCTGTAATAATCTTCACTTGGCATTCTTGGAATTTGAACAACATCCTGTTCATTTTTATAGACTTGCTTAAATGGTACAGCTGAAAAATCAAAGTAATGTCCGTTTTCGTCTGGCTGTGAAAATGGATCAATGAGGATTGCGGTATATCTTACATAAAGCAGATATTCTTGTAAGATATCTGGCAAGATTTCGAAATGCTCAATATCACCTTCATCCAAAGTTTCAGGACGTACTGGATAATTTTCCTTCACCATAAATTGAATCAGGTTGACTGACGGCACTCTAAATGCTTGTAAAATAGCCATCATTTCCTTCCACATTAAACGCATTTCACGGATTAGTGTCATCGTTATCGGTCCTTCAGGAAATAACTTATACACATAAACCGGTACATCCGTTCCTTCGAAAATGGCTTTCAATGAAAAGTCATTCATAAATAGTGGTGGGTGCACATAAAGCGAACTGTTACGTGTTTCAGCATGCAGTGGCGATTCAACGACTTCTAATTGAATCTTCAATTGCTCAGCTAAAGCAGAGATTCGTTGACACATTGTTGAGTTTGAATGTGTCGATCCCATGTACAATTTCTTTTTTACACCTGTTGTCAACACATGATTAGGCGCTTCTTTATCAACAATACGTGTATCGCCAAGATAAGTTGAGAATGAAATCACTTCGATATCTTTATTAAATTTAGACATAAATTGTTCGACAATCATTTGCGAACCAAATGTCGGTGATATTAAAATGACATGTTTGACACTTTGCAAAGTTTCTAACGACAATTGCTGTAGTGTGTCATAATAAGCATCTGCTGTGCATGCCATGACAACCGTTTCGTATTCACCCTTAACGTTTTTAACATCTTTATACAAACGATTAATTTCAAAATTACCTTCCAGATGTTGATGCGCCTCGTTTTGTATTTTGACTTCAAATTGTTTCTCTTTTTTATACGCTTGATATAAGCGTTTTGATTTTTCTGATGTTGAGGCACGTCCAACCATATCAATCTCATAATCTGATTTTAAATAGCAAATATTCGCTAATTGGATTGCGACCGGACCAGTGCCTATCATTAATAATTTAGACATCCGTAATACCTACCTTTATAGCTGCTTTTTTATAAAGTGCTATATCAAAAATTTGCTGTGGTCTCATATGTTTATTCACACATTGCCACTTATCTTCCGCTGTTTCTTGTGACGGATAATTAAATATTGCTTTGATGCCATCACCAAAGCGCATTGCAACTACGACATTTTCATTTGTTAAATCATATAATTCTTCTAAAATGCTGTACTTTAAAGGAATTGTCGAGCTGAATATGATATGCGTCACATCTTTGATATCTTTAAGTTCAGATACCTTTTGATCCGTAATTGTTATATCTTCATTTGGTGCTAAGACGTTAACGATTCTACGTCCTAGGTCAACGGCTTGTGGATCAATATCAATACCGATAACTGAAGCACCTGTTTCTTTTGCTACTTGAATTAACGTCATTGGATATGCACCTGAACCAACTAACAATAATTTGTCATTGCTAGCTATACTACATTGTCCAAACTCTTCATCAATACAATGTTCTATATTGTCAAAGTAACCTGTGGTAGACGCCTGTCCGTCTAATAGACGTCTCGCTCTAATGACTTCCACTTGTTTAACACACTGCGCTGTAATATATTGCAGCGATTTTATTAATTGTGCTTTTTCTTCAACGTCACGCCAAGCATTAAATTGTTGTTCATAAATAGGATTTAAAATAAATTCACTATAGTCATCCATCAATGTTTCTAATGCTTCGATATATTGATCGTCTTGTAATACACGCTCGTAATGCGCTTCAAACTTTTCTAAATATTGTTGTAATATCAATTTGATTTCATTATTAAAGTTATTCATTGTAGGCTCCTTATTCTATATATGCTTTTCCTGTAGCTACAGTTGTAACCTGTCCTTTAATTGAAGTTTGATATCCCAATTGATGACATCGCTTTGATGTCACTAAAATACTGCCCCCTGGCTGATGTACTGTAAAATCTTTACATGCGTCATTACGTTGATAATTATTAAAAACCCCAATTGATGCTGTACCAGAACCACAGCTATTTTCCCAAATTAAACTTTGGATTTCTGGTATATAGATTAATGGCTGTAAAAATTGACGTTGTTCATCAAAAAGCATCATACCTACTGTTTTATATTTGTGATTCCATTGTTGCTTACGAACATACGATTCAACCAAATGTTGAATTTCTGTTGTTACTTGTTTAACTGGAATCACATAATGTACATATGTTTCATAAATAATTTCTATTGCTTTCCATGAATGATTACCCATATTAATTGTTGTTGGTACAACACGATGGGCTTGTGGCATTTGAACTTCATAGTATTGGCAATCATGAATTGCGCATTGCACTAAATCCGAACAGCCAGATACCTTCACCTTAAACTGTTGGTCTTTAAGCAAATGACTTTCCTGCAAATGATGTATATATGACATCGTCGCATTACCGCAAAATTCATTACCGCTCATAACTAAGTGAAAATCATTGCCATCATCATTTTGTGTTGATTCTATAAAGCCTACCTGTTCACAACATACATGTGTTGCGGCCATCAACTGATTGGCGATAGATGCATATTCACTAGCATCATGTTTTGAATGAACAAGTATCGTCATATTCCCCGAAGGATTATACTTAGAAAATTCTATAACCTGCCGATTCATACGACACTCCTTTAGATGTATTTTTAGGGAGTGGGACAGAAATGATATTTTCG
>NZ_JACVZO010000197.1:0-217 GCF_017151845.1 Staphylococcus sp. EG-SA-17 | reverse complement strand
GATAGCGACTCAGACTCAGATAGTGATTCAGATTCAGATAGCGACTCAGACTCAGACAGTGATTCAGACTCAGATAGAGATTCAGACTCAGATAGCGATTCAGACTCAGATAGTGATTCAGATTCAGATAGCGACTCAGACTCAGACAGCGATTCGGACTCAGATAGCGATTCAGACTCAGACAGCGATTCGGACTCAGATAGCGATTCAGACTCAG
>NZ_JACVZO010000196.1:0-217 GCF_017151845.1 Staphylococcus sp. EG-SA-17 | reverse complement strand
GTTAATGGGTTCACTGTGATTGGTGTTGTGATTGTCTTACTTCCTGGTTGTCCTTCTTGTTTCACTCGCTCTTCACCAGGTTGTAATTTTGGATTAAATTCACGTTTTGTTTCAAACGGTATCTCTACTGTTTTTGTTTCTGGTGTACCCGTTTTTGGTCCGTGTTTAATCACATCATCCACTGGCTCTTCGATCACTTTTCCTGTGTCTGGATTCT
>NZ_JACVZO010000195.1:0-222 GCF_017151845.1 Staphylococcus sp. EG-SA-17 | reverse complement strand
CTTAAATATTTGATAACAACATTATACATGAAAGGAGCATAAATATTATGCAAGCATTACAAACAAAATCGAACATCGGAGAAATGTTCAATATTCAAGAAAAAGAAAATGGAGAAATCGCAATCAGTGCAAGAGAGTTATACAAGGCTTTGGAAGTCAAAAAACGTTTTAGCGCTTGGGCAGAAATTAACTTAAAGCATTTTAAAGAAAACAGAGATTTTA
>NZ_JACVZO010000194.1:0-226 GCF_017151845.1 Staphylococcus sp. EG-SA-17 | reverse complement strand
AATTTCATCTGCACCATTTTGAATTGCATCTTCTGTTTCAAATGTTTTCGTTGCAGTTGTCGACGCACCTAATGGGAATCCTATTACCGTACAAACTAGCACCTCTGAATCAGCTAGTCGCTCTGCTGCATATTTAACATGCGTTGGATTCACACATACAGATTTAAAATTGTATGCTTTCGCTTCATCGATGATTTGATCGATTTGCGTACGTGTTGACTCAGGC
>NZ_JACVZO010000193.1:0-227 GCF_017151845.1 Staphylococcus sp. EG-SA-17 | reverse complement strand
CAGACAATGCAAGTTGGGGTGTGGGCCCCAACAAAGAGAAATTGGATTCCCAATTTCCACAGACAATGCAAGTTGGGGTGGGACGACGAAATAAATTTTTCGAAAATATCATTTCTGTCCCACTCCCTAAAAATACATCTAAAGGAGTGTCGTATGAATCGGCAGGTTATAGAATTTTCTAAGTATAATCCTTCGGGGAATATGACGATACTTGTTCATTCAAAACA
>NZ_JACVZO010000192.1:0-227 GCF_017151845.1 Staphylococcus sp. EG-SA-17 | reverse complement strand
TCAATAGAATGATTTAAATCTTCGATTTCTTTATCTAAATGACTACCAATTAAATCTATTTCTTCTATTGTTAAATCGCTATCTCCATCTTCTTTTATCTCTGGTATTATTTTTTCTTCAACTAAGTCACGATATAATGCTTTTGAATTTTCGTTCAATTTCGATTCGTGATTTTGAATACTTTTCTTCCACACAAATGTATATCTATTGGCATTAGCTTCTACTTT
>NZ_JACVZO010000191.1:0-231 GCF_017151845.1 Staphylococcus sp. EG-SA-17 | reverse complement strand
CAGATAGCGATTCAGAATCAGATAGCGACTCAGACTCAGACAGCGACTCAGATTCAGATAGCGACTCAGATTCAGACAGCGACTCAGATTCAGATAGCGATTCAGACTCAGACAGCGATTCAGATTCAGATAGCGACTCAGACTCAGATAGCGATTCAGATTCAGATAGCGATTCAGACTCAGACAGCGATTCAGATTCAGACAGCGACTCAGACTCAGATAGCGACTCAG
>NZ_JACVZO010000190.1:0-232 GCF_017151845.1 Staphylococcus sp. EG-SA-17 | reverse complement strand
AAAAGGTATACAGTTGACTGAGCAACTGCATAAGAGGCACTAATTACTTAAGTTAAAGGCAAAAGGTATACAGTTGACTGAGCAACTGCATAAGAGGCTCTAATTACTTAAGTTAAAGTCAAAAGGTATACAGTTGACTGAGCAACTGCATAAGAGGCTCTAATTACTTAAGTTAAAGTCAAAAGGTATACAGTTGACTGAGCAACTGCATAAGAGGCTCTAATAACTTAAG
>NZ_JACVZO010000189.1:0-233 GCF_017151845.1 Staphylococcus sp. EG-SA-17 | reverse complement strand
CCTTTTGACTTTAACTTAAGTTATTAGAGCCTCTTATGCAGTTGCTCAGTCAACTGTATACCTTTTGACTTTAACTTAAGTTATTAGAGCCTCTTATGCAGTTGCGCAGTCAACTGTATACCTTTTGACTTTAACTTAAGTTATTAAAGACTCTTATGCAGTTGCGCAGTCAACTGTACACCATTGACTTTAACTTAAGTTATTAGAGCCTCTTATGCAGTTGCGCAGTCAAC
>NZ_JACVZO010000188.1:0-234 GCF_017151845.1 Staphylococcus sp. EG-SA-17 | reverse complement strand
ATAAGGCACCTCGTTAATTTAGTTTAGTGGTATTTATTAAATTATACGAAGGGACCCAACACAGAAAATTCATTTTATTGAATTTTACATTTATGTGCAAGTTGGGCAAAGTGTCTTATTTTTTTAAAGTATTTAAAAGTAAAATTACATGTTAATACGTAGTATTAATGGCGAGACTCCTGAGGGAGCAGTGCCAGTCGAAGACCGAGGCTGAGACGGCACCCTAGGAAAGCG
>NZ_JACVZO010000018.1:0-50856 GCF_017151845.1 Staphylococcus sp. EG-SA-17 | reverse complement strand
AAGAGAACTTGGTTTTGTATTAATGGCACTTAATATAAGAAAAGTAGTAGCTCAACGAGCTGAAAATAATCAAAAAATTTATAAAAAAGACAATTTCTATATTATTTCAATAGAAATTGTCTTTTTTCACTTATCCAAGAACTTTATGTCCCGGACTCATTATGATTTATTTTTTTATTGCTGACTTGCCATTAATTCTGCTTGCTCTACAACTTGTTCCACAGCCATTTTTTGAAGATCTGGTGGATAGCCATATTTCTTTAATAGGCGTCTAACTTGAACTCTCATTTTAGCTTTAGCACTGTCTCGTTTAGACCAATCAACACTCATGTTATCCTTAACTGTTTTAGTTAACTCATGTGCAATGGCTCTTAACTCTTTATCGCCCAAAGCTTCTTTAGCTGTTTCATGTGAAGCTCGATATACTACATACAATATACGCAACAATACGCTTGTTTCGATTAGGTTTAGGCATTGAATCATAAAGTGCAATATACTTAACACGTTCTTTAATATTTGAATTAAAACCTAGTAAATATTGTGCTGCCACATTATTTATGTGCTGAGATTTTAAAATAGAGCATTTTAATATCGATTCACCATAACGTATATGTTCATGGCGATTCAAAATTTTTAAAACGTTTCTATCACATACTTTTTCACAGTCATTGTCCATCATTGTTTTACTTATATATAGTGCAGGATTAAACCAGAATATCATTTTAAAAACAACATAAAGCTGGTTGAATATTAAGTCATGACTTTTCACATGTGATAGTTCATGTAGAATAATATATTCAATTTCTTTGTCATTCATGGTTTCGACTACGACAGTTGGTAGTACAATTTGGGATTTCACTAAACCAAATACCATCGGATTATCAATGTTTGAACTATAACTAATTGTTATATGCTTTTTGTAGAACTGCATCTTACTTTGACATACTTTAAGTCGTTCATTAAGATATGACGATTCCAATGACGAACTTTTAATAACATCAATTTGTCGGAATGCCTTAATCATATAAAATAAGCACAACAAACTACCAAATACCCATATCAAAAGAATCATATACGTTATATTTGAGGTCTCAAACTGATTAACATTAATTGCTAAGTCTTTCGTAACAGATGATTGTTGACCATCTAACATATGACTAACCGAAGAAGTCGTGTCAGATACATTTCGATTCATCATATCTTTTGAAAATGTAAAATTCGATATTTTGTAAAATGGTATTAATGGAATTAACGTGGAGACGAGCACTAATAACCAAATCTTATGTGACATAATATTTTGAGTATATTTTATATAGAGCATTCTCACTAAAAAAATTACACATATCGTGAGCAATGAACTGATTATACTTAACATTAAAAAAGATGATAACACCTTCTACACCTCCATATCACAAAAATTATAACATTATTTTGACATAAATACTACATTTGTAATATACTACAAATGTAGTCTTATATAAGGAGTATATTGATGAAAAAGATAAAAATTGTTCCACTTATTTTAATAGTTGTAGTTGTCGGGTTTGGTATATATTTTTATGCTTCAAAAGATAAAGAAATTAATAATACTATTGATGCAATTGAAGATAAAAATTTCAAACAAGTTTATAAAGATAGCAGTTATATTTCTAAAAGCGATAATGGTGAAGTAGAAATGACTGAACGTCCGATAAAAATATATAATAGTTTAGGCGTTAAAGATATAAACATTCAGGATCGTAAAATAAAAAAAGTATCTAAAAATAAAAAACGAGTAGATGCTCAATATAAAATTAAAACAAACTACGGTAACATTGATCGCAACGTTCAATTTAATTTTGTTAAAGAAGATGGTATGTGGAAGTTAGATTGGGATCATAGCGTCATTATTCCAGGAATGCAGAAAGACCAAAGCATACATATTGAAAATTTAAAATCAGAACGTGGTAAAATTTTAGACCGAAACAATGTGGAATTGGCCAATACAGGAACAGCATATGAGATAGGCATCGTTCCAAAGAATGTATCTAAAAAAGATTATAAAGCAATCGCTAAAGAACTAAGTATTTCTGAAGACTATATCAAACAACAAATGGATCAAAATTGGGTACAAGATGATACCTTCGTTCCACTTAAAACCGTTAAAAAAATGGATGAATATTTAAGTGATTTCGCAAAAAAATTTCATCTTACAACTAATGAAACAGAAAGTCGTAACTATCCTCTAGAAAAAGCGACTTCACATCTATTAGGTTATGTTGGTCCCATTAACTCTGAAGAATTAAAACAAAAAGAATATAAAGGCTATAAAGATGATGCAGTTATTGGTAAAAAGGGACTCGAAAAACTTTACGATAAAAAGCTCCAACATGAAGATGGCTATCGTGTCACAATCGTTGACGATAATAGCAATACAATCGCACATACATTAATAGAGAAAAAGAAAAAAGATGGCAAAGATATTCAACTAACTATTGATGCTAAAGTTCAAAAGAGTATTTATAACAACATGAAAAATGATTATGGCTCAGGTACTGCTATCCACCCTCAAACAGGTGAATTATTAGCACTTGTAAGCACACCTTCATATGACGTCTATCCATTTATGTATGGCATGAGTAACGAAGAATATAATAAATTAACCGAAGATAAAAAAGAACCTCTGCTCAACAAGTTCCAGATTACAACTTCACCAGGTTCAACTCAAAAAATATTAACAGCAATGATTGGGTTAAATAACAAAACATTAGACGATAAAACAAGTTATAAAATCGATGGTAAAGGTTGGCAAAAAGATAAATCTTGGGGTGGTTACAACGTTACAAGATATGAAGTGGTAAATGGTAATATCGACTTAAAACAAGCAATAGAATCATCAGATAACATTTTCTTTGCTAGAGTAGCACTCGAATTAGGCAGTAAGAAATTTGAAAAAGGCATGAAAAAACTAGGTGTTGGTGAAGATATACCAAGTGATTATCCATTTTATAATGCTCAAATTTCAAACAAAAATTTAGATAATGAAATATTATTAGCTGATTCAGGTTACGGACAAGGTGAAATACTGATTAACCCAGTACAGATCCTTTCAATCTATAGCGCATTAGAAAATAATGGCAATATTAACGCACCTCACTTATTAAAAGACACGAAAAACAAAGTTTGGAAGAAAAATATTATTTCCAAAGAAAATATCAATCTATTAACTGATGGTATGCAACAAGTCGTAAATAAAACACATAAAGAAGATATTTATAGATCTTATGCAAACTTAATTGGCAAATCCGGTACTGCAGAACTCAAAATGAAACAAGGAGAAACTGGCAGACAAATTGGGTGGTTTATATCATATGATAAAGATAATCCAAACATGATGATGGCTATTAATGTTAAAGATGTACAAGATAAAGGAATGGCTAGCTACAATGCCAAAATCTCAGGTAAAGTGTATGATGAGCTATATGAGAACGGTAATAAAAAATACGATATAGATGAATAACAAAACAGTGAAGCAATCCGTAACGATGGTTGCTTCACTGTTTTATTATGAATTATTAATAAGTGCTGTTACTTCTCCCTTAAATACAATTTCTTCATTTTCATTGTATGTTGAAAGTGACACTGTAACGAGTCCATTTTCTTTTTTTATGGATTTCTTATTTGTAATTTCAGCGATAACGTACAATGTATTACCTGGGTATACAGGTTTAATAAATTTAACGTTATTCATTTGTGTTCCTGCTACAACTTCTTCTCCGTATTTACCTTCTTCTACCCATAATTTAAATGATATTGAAAGTGTATGCATGCCAGATGCAATGATACCTTTAAATCTACTTTGTTCTGCTTTTTCTTTATCTATATGCATATATTGAGGATCAAAAGTTGTTGCAAATTGGATAATTTCTTCTTCTGTAATATGAAGGCTTTTTGTTTTGAATGTTTCTCCTACTATAAAATCATCGTATTTCATATATGTCTCTCTTTCTTATTCAAATTAATTTTTTAGTATGTAACATGTTAAAGGTAAGTCTACCGTCACTGAAACGTAAGACTCACCTCTAACTTTCTATTGAGACAAATGCACCATTTTATCTGCATTGTCTGTAAAGATACCATCAACTCCCCAATTAGCAAGTTGGTTTGCACGTGCTGGTTTGTTTACAGTCCATACGTTCAATTCATAACCCGCTTCTTTTACCATTTTTACTTTTGCTTTAGTAAGTTTGGCATCTTCAGTGTTTACTATTTTAGCATTACAGTAATCTAAAAGTGTTCTCCAGTCTTCACGAAACGAAGTTGTATGGAATATAACTGCTCTGTTATATTGTGGCATGATTTCTTCTGCAAGTTTAACAAGCACAACATTAAAGCTTGAAATGAGCACTTCTTGATTCTGATTTAAGTTTGTTAATTGTTCTTCCACTTGCTTAACCATACTTTTAGAAAGTGCTAGTCCATTCGGTCCAGTAATACCTTTTAATTCTACATTTAAATTCATATTATATTCATTTGCTATTTTTACTACATCATCGAAAGTTGGCAAATGTTCATCTTTGAATTTTTCACCAAACCAAGATCCTGCAGAAGCATCTTTAATTTCATCATAATTCAATTCAGTTATTTCCCCGGACATATTTGTAGTCCGTTCTAAATAATCATCATGAATGATAATCAGTTGTTCATCTTTTGTAATTGCAACATCTAACTCCAACCAGTTTATACCTTCTACTTCTGAAGCAGCTTTAAATGATGCAATTGTATTTTCCGGAGCTTTACTAGGTAATCCTCTATGTCCATATACAGTTAGCATATTACCTCTCCTTGCATTTTTATTTTTTTAATTAACGTAACTGTATTATCACATTAATCGCACTTTTATTTCCATTAAAAAGAGATGAATATCATAAATAAAGAAGTCGATAGATTCGTATTGATTATGGAGTTAATCTACGTCTCATCTCATTTTTAAAAAATCATTTATGTCCCAAGCTCCATTTTGTAATCAAGTCTAGTTTTTCTGTACCCCTTATCTGCAATTTTACTTAGGATTGCTTTTAACTTACCCCTTATCAGCAATTTTACTGAGAACTGCTTTTAACGCACCTCTTATCTGCAATTTTGCCTAGAACTGCTTTTAACGTACCTCTTATCTGCAATTTTACTGAGAACTGCTTTTAACTTACCCCTTATCAGCAATTTTGCATGGAATTGCTTTTAACGTACCTCTTATCTGCAATTTTACTTAGAACTGCTTTTAACAAACCTCTTATCTGCAATTTTACTTAGAACTGCTTTTAACGTACCTCTTATCTGTAATTTTACTGAGAACTGCTTTTAACAAACCTCTTATCTGCAATTTTACTTAGAACTGCTTTTAACAAACCTCTTATCTGCAATTTTACTTAGAATTGCTTTTACTATTCCTCTTATTAGTATAATCTCAGTAAGAATGCGTATAAAAATGAAAATTACAACCGATTTTGTAAGTGCTGACGCCTGAGGGAATAGTATGTGCGAGAGACTAATGGCTCGAGCCATACCCCTAGGCAAGCATGCACGTACAAAATCGTAAGATAAAAAAATAAGCATATCACTGTAAACTTTAAAAAATCAGTTTAGTGATATGCTTATTTATTTCGAGTTAGGATTTATGTCCCAAGCTCATCAAGCACAATCGGCCACTAGTTTATTTCTCTATCTTATATGTTCTGATATGGTCTTCTATACTGTATAAGTATACTTTTGAATATGGATCTTGTGTCAATTCACGTTCGAAATCAAATTCTTGATTATCAAATCTGTTAAAGAATGTTTCGTATTCTTCGACTGATAATTGCTCTCTAGATTCTAGCATATTTAAGTGTTTCTCTTTATCTAATGCTTTGTCATATCCTTTAACGATTGAACCACTAAAGATTTCTCCTACTGCTCCTGAACCATAACTAAATAGACATACTTTCTCTTCTGGTTGGAATGTGTGGTTCTGTAATAACGAAATTAAACTTAAGTATAATGATCCTGTATAAATGTTACCAACATCTCTATTCCATAATACGGTTCTGTTGCAAAGTTGAATTTATAGTATAATTTTAACAAAAAGGAGTCTTCTGTATGAACTATTTCAGATATAAACAATTTAACAAGGATGTTATCACTGTAGCCGTTGGCTACTATCTAAGATATACATTGAGTTATCGTGATATATCTGAAATATTAAGGGAACGTGGTGTAAACGTTCATCATTCAACGGTCTACCGTTGGGTTCAAGAATATGCCCCAATTTTGTATCAAATTTGGAAGAAAAAGCATAAAAAAGCTTATTACAAATGGCGTATTGATGAGACGTACATCAAAATAAAAGGAAAATGGAGCTATTTATATCGTGCCATTGATGCAGAGGGACATACATTAGATATTTGGTTGCGTAAGCAACGAGATAATCATTCAGCATATGCGTTTATCAAACGTCTCATTAAACAATTTGGTAAACCTCAAAAGGTAATTACAGATCAGGCACCTTCAACGAAGGTAGCAATGGCTAAAGTAATTAAAGCTTTTAAACTTAAACCTGACTGTCATTGTACATCGAAATATCTGAATAACCTCATTGAGCAAGATCACCGTCATATTAAAGTAAGAAAGACAAGGTATCAAAGTATCAATACAGCAAAGAATACTTTAAAAGGTATTGAATGTATTTACGCTCTATATAAAAAGAACCGCAGGTCTCTTCAGATCTACGGATTTTCGCCATGCCACGAAATTAGCATCATGCTAGCAAGTTAAGCGAACACTGACATGATAAATTAGTGGTTAGCTATATTTTTTTACTTTGCAACAGAACCAATTCAACAATTTGCTTAATTTGATAACCTAACCCAAACGAAATAGATTTAGAATCAATCACTGTAATATTACCATCTACCATATGGCTCGCTTGAACAGCAGTATTATAAGTACCACTTAAGCCTGACGAAAGATGAATACTTATAATTTCAACGTCATCTTGAGCTAATTGCTCATATGTTTCAATAAATCGACCAATAGGTGGTTGACTTGTTTTGACGTCTGCATCATTTTCAATATGATCGATATACTCACTTGAAGAGATATCAACTTGATCAGTGTAAGATTTCCCGTCGATTGTCAGGCTTAATGGTATAACATGAATGTTATGTTGTTTTAAATATTCATGTGATAAATCAGAGGTTGAATCCGTGACGATAATTTGTTTAGCCATAATTGCCTCCTATTTCCCTTTTCTACGCACTAAATGTAAGAATGTATGCGGTATAGTATTTTTTTCATCTAGTTGACCTTCTACTGAAGATTCGACTTCCCAGTTTTCGAATGTGTATGGTGGAAAGAATGTGTCTCCTTGAAACTTTCCATCTATTACTGTGATATACATATCATCTACCTGGTCAATCATTGCTTCGTATAACGTTTGTCCTCCAAATATAAAAACATGACCAGATAACTCTTTAATTTCATCAAGAGAGTTTATAACATCTACCCCTTCATGGTGAAATGAAGCTTGGTTAGTGAGTACGACGTTACGTCTATTTGGCAATGGCTTCCCTATAGAATTAAAAGTTTTCCGTGCCATTACAAGTGTATTCCCAGTGGTCAGTTGTTTAATATGCTTTAAATCATTTGGTAAGTGCCAAGGTAATTGATTTTGGTACCCAATGACTCTTTGTTTATCGTGAGCGACAATTATTGATAATGTCATGGTATACCTCCTTTCTGTATGCGAAATATTAATGCATCTTTTTATACCGCAATAGGTGCTTTAATAGCAGGGTGTGATTCATAATTTATCAATTCTAAATCTTCATAATTAATATCAAAAATTGATTTATCTGTATTAATTTTTAATTGAGGTGGTAGATAACTATCTCTTGATAATTGTGTATGTATTGCATCCATATGATTGGAATAAATATGTGCATCTCCAAATGTATGAATGAATTCACCCACCTCAAGTCCACATTCTTTTGCAACAAGATGTGTCAGTAAAGCATAACTTGCAATATTGAAAGGAACACCTAAAAATATATCAGCACTTCTTTGATATAATTGACAATTTAATTTACCCTCTTGTACGTAAAATTGAAACATTGTGTGGCAAGGTGGTAATGCCATTGAATCGATTTCAGTAGGATTCCATGCTGAAACAATGTGACGTCGAGAGTTTGGATTGGTTTTAATTTGTTGTATAACTGATTTTAATTGATCGTAATGATTTCCATTTTTATCTTCCCAATCTCTCCATTGTTTACCATAAACATTCCCTAAGTTGCCATATTTTTTAGCAAATGCATCATCGTTTAGAATACGTTCTTTAAATTTTTTCATTTCTTCTTTATACTGCTCGTTAAATTCAGGGTCTTGCTGGGAACGATGTCCAAAATCTGTCATGTCTGGTCCATGATAATCATCAGACTGAACATAATTTTCAAATGCCCATTCATTCCATATATTGTTATTATATTTAAGTAGGTATTGAATGTTTGTATCTCCTTTAATAAACCATAATAATTCAGTTGCTACTAATTTAAAAGAAACCTTTTTGGTTGTAAGTAAAGGAAACCCTTTGGTTAAATCGAAACGCAATTGATGCCCAAATTTGGAAATTGTCCCGGTATGTGTGCGATCATCGCGTCTATTCCCTATTTCTAATATCTCTTCGCATAAGCCATGATAAGCTTCGTCGAATGGATTATACATGCGTACAACTCCTTATAAAAATATGTACTATATTAATAAACATTATACTAGAAAAGAGGTTCTGTTGCAAAGTTGAATTTATAGTATAATTTTAACAAAAAGGAGTCTTCTGTATGAACTATTTCAGATATAAACAATTTAACAAGGATGTTATCACTGTAGCCGTTGGCTACTATCTAAGATATGCATTGAGTTATCGTGATATATCTGAAATATTAAGGGGACGTGGTGTAAACGTTCATCATTCAACGGTCTACCGTTGGGTTCAAGAATATGCCCCAATTTTATATCAAATTTGGAAGAAAAAGCATAAAAAAGCTTATTACAAATGGCGTATTGATGAGACGTACATCAAAATAAAAGGAAAATGGAGCTATTTATATCGTGCCATTGATGCAGAGGGACATACATTAGATATTTGGTTGCGTAAGCAACGAGATAATCATTCAGCATATGCGTTTATCAAACGTCTCATTAAACAATTTGGTAAACCTCAAAAGGTAATTACAGATCAGGCACCTTCAACGAAGGTAGCAATGGCTAAAGTAATTAAAGCTTTTAAACTTAAACCTGACTGTCATTGTACATCGAAATATCTGAATAACCTCATTGAGCAAGATCACCGTCATATTAAAGTAAGAAAGACAAGGTATCAAAGTATCAATACAGCAAAGAATACTTTAAAAGGTATTGAATGTATTTACGCTCTATATAAAAAGAACCGCAGGTCTCTTCAGATCTACGGATTTTCGCCATGCCACGAAATTAGCATCATGCTAGCAAGTTAAGCGAACACTGACATGATAAATTAGTGGTTAGCTATATTTTTTTACTTTGCAACAGAACCATCATGTTTACCCAATTGATCTAGAACAAATTGCACAGTTCATAGTAGAAGATAAACAGGTATGCGATAACAATGAATAATAAAGCTTTAAAACTTTATCAGCGACTTTACCAAATTGAAGAGCTTGTCGGTTCAATATTCGTGCGTATTTCAAAATCAGAAATTATCAATCTAAATTACATTGATCACTTGAAGTTAGAAACAAATGGAATGGTCCATCTCACTATGAAAAAATTATTCCACGCTGTTCAAAAAGGTGCGTTCACTGGTCTTATGATTTCTGTCATTACTTCACTTATTTTTTTCAAGGGATAAATATGTACCACTATATCCAGATTCTTTTATGGGTAAAATTTATTATGAAAACTTTAATGAAGCGGTTATTATGCTAATATGTGTAGCACTATGGGCATTGATTGGAATTTTGTTTACTTATGGTAATTTGATATTTACAGATACCGATTGGAGTATAACAAAACAGACTGTAGTTCACTTTATATTGATGATAATCCTATTCTTCCCACTCGCTATTCTAGCAGGTTGGTTCCATCTGAACTTTGAGAATATTATTAGTTTCATCATAATATTTATTGTAGTGTATATCACGATGTGGTTTGGGACATATCAAAGAAATAAAAAGATAATTCATGAGGCAAATAATAAATTAGGTCATTAATATAAGGAAGTCTTAACTTTTAAGACTACTAATAATCTTAATATTCGATTGAAAACTAATTATTGTAAGGTGGAAGGTATGAATAATTATTTCATATCTTCTTTTTAATATTAAAATATAATACTAAATTAATAATCATATTCTTTCATTAATAAGCTATATATAACTATCCCGCCTATTTATTTAATTATTAATAAACCTTACAGATAAAAACCGCTACTAAAGAGGATATGGAAATCCATCTCTACTTTATTGTTTTCTTCAAATATTATCTCGTAATTTACCTTGTTCATTAAACAAAAAACTGGATAAAAAACCGCATCATTTGTGGTACGCTTCTCCACGCATAATCTTAAATGCTCTATACACTTGCTCAATTAACACAACCCGCATCATTTGATGTGGGAATGTCATTTTGCTGAATGATAGTGCGTAGTTACTACGTTGTAAGACGTCCTTGTGCAGGCCGTTTGATCCGCCAATGACGAATACAAAGTCGCTTTGCCCTTGGGTCATGCGTTGGTTCAATTCTTGGGCCAATCCTTCGGAAGATAGCATCTTTCCTTGTATTTCTAATGTAATGACTGTTGATTGTGGTTTGATTTTGGCTAGTATTCGTTGGCCTTCTTTTTCTTTTACTTGCTCAATTTCTTTGTCGCTCATATTTTCTGGTGCTTTTTCGTCTGGAACTTCTATGATGTCTATCTTGGTGTATGGGCCTAAACGTTTTTCATATTCTGCTATGGCTTGCTTCCAATATTTCTCTTTTAGTTTCCCTACAGCTAAAATGGTGATTTTCATGTCGTTTGGTCCTCCAAATTGTTATCAACTTTCCAGTTATCCACAAGTTATTAACTTGTTCACACTGTTCCCTCTTATTATACCAAGTTTTTTTACAGTTTTTGATATTTTCCTGACATTTATGCCCGGTTTTTAGTGTATAACCTGTGTATTTGTGGATAACTCTGTGGGCATTGTGGGTATTTCTCTTTAAATTGTACACAATTCTGGATAACTATCCCCATTTCTGTGGATAAATACCTTGATGTCTTATTACTTATCCCCGTTTTTATTTCCCATATTTATCAACGGTTATAGCTTTTTTCCATAAAAAAACACTACCGTACCTCTTATTTAAGAAATACAGTAGTATTGTTTTCAATATATTTTAGCTAGCTTTTCTACGTCGTACAGTTGCGATTAAACCTATACCTGCTACTAATACAAATATCGCTGCTGGGCTTGAACTTTGATTAGTTCCAGTTTTTGGTAACTGTTTCTCATGCCCGCTACCTTTAGACGCTGACATTTTAGTCAATTGTTTCCCACTCTTACTTGATACAGCAGTTCCTTCTAATGCGCAATCAGAACCTTCTGCACCGCTACTAACAGTTCCTCTATGCGTTGGTAACAACACAACTTTACCTGTCGCTGGTTGTTTCGCTGGATTCATCACTTTGTCTTTACCAATTGGTTGTGTATCTTTACCAGACTCACTACCTTTGCTACCTTGTTGTCCTTTAGCTGGTTGTTCACTTACTGCTGGTTTACCTAATAACATACGTTGTGGTTCTGTCGTATCATACTTAGCTAAGTTAGCTGTTTTTAAATAACTTGCTAGTACTTGATCTAATGAAATACCTTCTTCTCTAGGGCCACCGAACATACTATATCCGTCGCCACCTGATGCTGTGAAGTCATTCATCGTTACGTGATATACACGTTTTAAATCAATATTTTCAAACTTACCTGTCTCTTTATTTAAAATTTGAATAGCGTTAATTCGTTTGCCAGATGGTTTATTCATATCATAGTAAACACGGATTGAATCAGAGATATGTAGTAAACCACCATTCGCTGTTAACACTGTCTTACCATCTTTTTGTGTTGTTGGTGCGCCTAAACTATGTTCGAAAGCAGTCCAGACGTCTGAACCTTTTACATCAATTTGCGCAATCGTATTTCCAAATGGTAATACTGAGATTAAATCATAGCGTGTCACCTTACCTTTGGCGATAGAGGCGCGAATACCTCCACCATTTGTCACGGCAAAGTCAGTCTTTTTAGAGAAATTCTTAACGCCATATGCTTCCATAGCATCTGTAATCGCGTTTCCTAAATTTGTTTCACGCGTTCTAACGTCATCTCTTTCTCCTTTGAAATCAATGGTATTGTTTGGAATAATTACCTCTGCAGTTTGTGCTCTAAATGTTTGATCAGCTTGATTAATTTGTTCAGCTAATGCTTTGTTCGGTGTTACATTTTCAACGTCTTTAACATTAATCAATGACGGTTTAATATTTGATACCTCTCCATTGCGGTAATTAAATGTAACCTTACCGATATTCGCAAGTGCTGTACCTGTTTGTGCTAATGCATCATTGTTATAAATTTGACCATTTTGAAGTACGGTATGTGAATGACCATCAATGACTGTAATACGTTTCTTCAATTGTGGATTTTGACTTAATTGTTTCACTAAGTAATCGCCACGCCATGTTTCTTGTGTTGAAGGATCAATACCTAAATGTGATATAACAACAAATGTATCTACGTCTTTATAAATACGCATCATTTCCGCTGTCACACTTTGTAATGGATCTCTAAATTCAACACCTTTAATGCCTTCAGGTCTTGTTTTCGTCTTTGTTTCTGGTGTCGTTACGCCAATAATTCCATAACGAATACCATTTTTCGTTACAATCGTTGAAGGCTTAAATGCGCGTTTTCCATCTTTATAAACGTTAGTACTTAACATCGGGAAGTCTAACATACCCTCTAACTTTTTCAACTGGTCGTATCCAAAGTCAAATTCGTGGTTACCCACTGCCATAGCATCATAACCTACTGCATTCATCGCTTTAGCCATTTCTTCACCTTTAGACTGGTTTGAAAGTGGTAAACCTTGGAAAGCGTCTCCTGCGTCTAAAATTAAATCAGGCTTTTCTTGTTCTTTTACTGTTTTTAATTTAGCCATACCTATGACACGCCCTTTTTCTTCGGCTAGTCGGCCATGGATATCATTTGTATGTAATATTTTATGTGTTGTTGTTTGTGGTGCATTAGCAGCAAACATTCGTGGTGAAAGTGATGCTGTTTTAGCATTTGATAATTTGAATGTTGCTGATTGAGTTGGTTTTTGTGTTGAGGCTTGTTGTGCATCTACATCGTGCGTTTCGTTTACTGTTGTTGAAACTGCTGTAGATGGTTTGTTAGATGGTGCGTTGGATGTTACTTTGTTGTTTGTATCATCAGCTGTTCCCTGTGCTGATGCTGATACGTTGGTTGCCGCTTCTTCACCAGATTGATGAGCCGCTTCCTTTGTTGGCAGTACTAGTTGCCTATCTGTTGTTGCTTTGTCTATCGTTGTTACTGCATGTGCTTTCATTGGTGTATGTTGCTCAGCCGCGCTCGAGACTTGCCATAATCCCATTGCACTAAAAAGCAAAACGAGCCATACGCTTGTTTTAAGTAATAAAGCTTTCATTTCGTTCCCTCCATTAACTGTCATACACCAATATATTATCATAATCCTTATATTAAAATGATTGATTTTATGTAAATTATTTATAAATTACATTTAATATCGAATTATTTTTCACATTTCAACTAGAACCTTAATTTCAACAACAGCCATTTCCCACCAACAACATAAAAAAGCACCCGATAAAGTCGTCTCACAGCAGTGCCGAACTTTATAGGGTACTCTCATTTATATTGTATATATTGGCGTTGGAATAGCTTTATCCGTATCACATAGCAATACTTCTTTTTCCGTATCAATATCGTGTTCGTTCAATACTTGACCAACACTCATACGCGCCAAATCTTTCATATTATTATCTTGTGATAAATGCGATAAGTAAATACGTTTCGTGTTACCTGTAATCACGTCTGTCATCGCATGACCCGCATCCTCATTAGATACATGACCCATATCGCCTAAAATACGTTGTTTCGTCTTCCATGGATAACGACACATTCTCAACATATCGACGTCATGATTACTCTCAAAAATAAACGCATCGCTGCCACGTATCATACCTTTCATACGATCAGACACGTATCCCGTATCCGTTAAAATCGTAAACTTCTTATAGTTATTATGGAAAATATAAAATTGTGGATCTATCGCATCATGTGACACGTTAAACGATTCAACATCGAAACCTGCAATAGATTTTGTTTCATAAGGATTAAAAATGAATTTCTGATCCATAGGGATGCGACTATCTTTCTTTTCAATTGCCTGCCAAGTCTTTTCATTCGCATAAATTGGCAATTGATATTTACGCGCCAAAACACCTAATCCTTTAATATGATCAATATGTTCATGGGTTACTAAAATACCATTTAAATCTTGAATATTACGGTCAATTTGACTAAACAATTCTTCCATTTTCTTGCCAGTCAAACCAACATCAACTAATAGACTACCTTTTTCATTTTCTACAAAAGTGGCGTTACCTGTACTACCACTTGCTAATACACTCATGCGTATCAAGCGGCTCATCCTTTCTATTTAAGCAGTCAATCTCTCTATATGACTACAATATACATCAGTACAAATATACGATTTTCCCTACAGAAACTATCAGTATATTAGCTGTTTTGTATACCTTTCCTATTATGTAACTTTAGTTCATCGACCGGTTTCTTATATTTAAATTTTGATAATCACGTGCAATGAATTTCTTAATTATTATAACAATGATTAGACAAATACTAAAGTTTTTAAAATAGCAGTTACACTAATTTTACAATGCGGTACTACTTAAAATATGAATAAATGCGCACGTTGGAGACACAGAAATGTCGCCTGTCAGCCATAATAAACCGTACCAGCAAAAAGCTAGCACTGCTTCTCACATATGATGAGCTTGCAATGCTAGCTTATTACGATTCATATTAATGATTAATAATTTTAGGGTTATTATTTGTCGCTTCGACATAGTAAGTATTCGTTTTGTCCTTACCGTCATGCTTCACTTTAATTTCCCAGTTTGGTTGTAACAATTGAACATTCGTTTCATTCACGACTGAATAGTAACCAAGTCTAGCATTAATGACTTCATCACCTTTTTTCAAGTAACGATTATAATATAATGCCTCGATTGCTTTTCTCACACTAATCACTTGATGCTTCTTATCTGCACCATCTGTGGGCTTAATGTCATCCATCATTGATTGTTTATAACTAGTCGCTTTGTTATCTTCTATTTTAAAGTTCAACATCGCTTTGCTGTTATTTAAAATCGGAAAATCATCATACGTTTGTTCATATTTTACAGAATCTGAACTAATCTCGCTTAATTGATATTCAGCACCTTTAAATACGCGCTTGTTAACGTAATCTTTTAAATCTTTTAAGTTATTATCACTAACTTTTACCGATTGGCTGATGTTCGCATTTAATAATTTTCCACTATCTGATGTGGATAAATCAGAATCACCTTTAGCTTTTGAACTAAAGTCTTTTGATCGTCCCGTAATTTGTTCTAATTGTATGCCTTTAACAGATTTATTTAAAATACTGGCTGGCACCCTAATTTCTTCTTGCTGAAAATTAACTTCATTGTTACTCTCGACTTCATTAATGTGTGAGCGATTGACTTTATTAACATAAATCGATACTAACACGATGTTGACAAGAATAAACACGAAAATGAAAAGTGTCTTTGTCAGTTTCCAGTTCATTTATTCAAGCCTCCCATCGTTATAAACATACCATTCGCCATCATATTCTACATACCAACGCGGTACGAGTTCACTGTTAATCTGCACTTCAATGTGATTATGATCTGAGTTATCCTGCATTTCGTAACCGATAGCGATGTTTGTTACTTTTTCAAAATTAATATCACTATTGTTCGCTAAGCTTGAACGTACAGACTCTAATTTCGGCAACGTTTTATTATCTTCACTGTTTAAAACAACGTCGGTGCGTAATAACGAACGACGATAATCAAAGACGCCTTTTTCACCCCAAGTGACTTGAATTTGATTAGAGCCTTCTTTATTAAACGTTGGATAACCGTTAAGGAAACGTTGATATGTTAACTCGCCTGACTGATTATTCGTACTAAACAATCTGAAGTCTTCGTTTAAGAAACCACCATGACCATTAATAAAATCAAAGGTTCCTGGAATCGTTTCTTCCATTTTGCTGGAACTTGCTTCATCTTCGGACAAGTTTTTATAATGATATTTTTCATTTTTATCGTTATAGTTTGCGACACCTGTATTATTGTTGTAGGTTGTAACACCACTCTTTGAACTACGAACGATGGTTGAATCGTCAAATAGTATAGCATTCATTTTCTCAACACTAATCGTGTTAAATACCATGCGATATGTTTTTAACTTTTCAGGTTTACTTGGTGCAAAAACATGCGTCGTACGATCAATTGTATCTTTGTTTGTGATGATATCTGTGTATGGTTGCATGTCTTTTTTCACTGCTGCTAATGCATCTAAAAAATGATCATTTTTCGTTGTAGTTGTTAATTTTACGTAATCGTGGCGATCTTTGCTTATAGCATAAAGCACGATATTATCATCAGCATCATGATCTATGACCAAACGATTGAAATTGAAATGATTTGGTACTTTCGCATTCATGTTCAGTACTTGGCCAAGATATGTTGATAACGGTAAATCATACGTAAAATCGAATAATGTAAAATCACTGCTCAAATCAGGAATCATCAAGTTATGATCACGACGAACATGTTCCACGGACTTCACTTCTTTATTTTTTAAAGGTTTCGTCAGCTTATTCACATTAGAAACCGTCGCAATCGTACCTTCTGGATGATCATTTTTCGAATGAATAATCTGAAATGGCGTAATAGTTGTATCCATTTTGGCTGTCATAGGTGTCGTTAAAGGTTTCGTTTCACTCTTCTTACTATCTGTATTGTCGACATTTGCAATATCAGGAGAAAAGTTCCATACCATATATGTCAATACGACACTCATCAAGACAAGTAGCGCTAAAATGACAGATTTAATATGCTCCTTATTATTCATCCCAATCACCGTCTTCAATGACTTCACATGGAAGTGTGATAAAGATAGATGTACCTTGACCTTCTACACTGTTTGCCCAAATACGACCATTGTGCGCTTCCACAATCTCTTTCGAAATGGCTAGTCCTAATCCAGTACCACCCATTTTACGCGTACGTGCCTTATCTACACGATAGAATCGGTCGAATATCTTATCGACTTTATTGATAGGAATACCGATGCCATTATCTTTAATACGAATCGTCATTCGATTATAAAGTGGATTTTGTTTCACGTGGAACTCGACACGTTTATCGCCTCTAGAATATTTCATCGCATTTGTAATGACATTATCAAATACTTGCGTCATTTTATCAGGATCAAATTCTGTGAAAATCGTCTTTTTCGGAATATCTCGAATAAATGTTGTATCTTTCGCAGACATTTCATGTCGATTAATAATTTTATTAATGAACATGTTAAAGTCGATAATTTCTTTGTTGATTTGATCAGACTCATTATCCATTTTAGATAACTGTAGCAAGTCATTGACCAGTCGAATCATTCGTTCTGTTTCTTCACGGGTAACAGATAAAAATTGTGGCGCAAGTTCCTCATCTTTCCATGCACCTTCTTCAAGTGCTTCAATGTAACTATTCATAGAAGTTAAAGGTGTACGTAACTCATGTGATACATTAGCAACAAATTCACGACGCTCACGTTCAACTTGTTGTTGTTCAGTAACGTCATGTAACACAGCGATATAACCAGTTACAAATCCTGTTTCCTGCACAATCGTACTAAAGTTAACACGTGCGATTAGACCTTCTTCTTCATTTAAATCTAATAAGAAACTATCATTATTCTCTTGAATTTCTTCCAGTTTAAATTCATCTTCAAGACTTAATACACTTAACATGTAATATCCGATGATGTCTTCTTTTGCCATACCAAGCATCTTAAGTGCCATATCATTGACGATACGAATACGTCCACGACGGTCTGTTGCAATAATACCATCACTCATATGGGTGATAACTGAGTCCAGTCTACGTTTCTCACTTTCAGTATTAGCCTGCGCTTCTTGTACACGTTTAGACAAGTTATTAAATGCTAAAGCTAATTCGCCAATTTCATCATTACCATAAATCTTCACACGTTGCGTATAGTTACCTCTGGACATTTCGACCGTCTGGTTACGCATATCGGTGATTGGTTTGGTAATCGTTCGCGCTATAAAGAATCCTAGGATGACTGTGATTAATAATGAAATAGCTGTACCAACAATGAATATTTGATTTATATTATTTAATTGGTTATAAACGTCATTAATTTTTGATTCGATATAAATATTACCAATTACCTTTTTATCGACTTTAACGGGGATATTATATACCCAGACACGGTCCTTACCACCGCCATAATCTTTTAAAATTAAATGATCGTTTGATTGTCCTAGTGATAGTGCTTTTTGGACAGAACTATCATTCGCTTTTTGATTGATTAGACTACGGTTAGACTGCTTCGTCGTCGCAATAATAATTTGGTCTTTATCTATAAAACGAATTTCTCCAATTTCTTGACGGTTGGCATACTCACTTAATAAATTTTGAATATCTTTTTGTGCATTTACGGAGCCCTTTTCGTCATATACTTTTTCAATACTAATTTCTAATTGTTTAGCGTACTGCGTAATATTCTTCTTAAAATTATCAAGCAGCTCTTTTTCAAGATTATTTGTAAAATACAGCCCGATAATTTGCATACCAATGATAATCAGTAATACATAAACAATTACAAGTTTAGTATGAAGGGATTGTAGTTGTTTTAGCCACTTCATTCGTTTCGACCTCTACTCATGTTGTTGGAGGAAATATCCAACGCCTCTACGCGTCACAATGTATTCAGGATGTGACGGATCATCTTCAATCTTTTCACGTAAACGACGAATCGTTACATCGACCGTACGTACATCGCCAAAGTAATCATAGCCCCATACTGTTTGTAATAAATGTTCACGTGTCATTACTTGTCCCATATGTTTTGATAAATAATGGAACAATTCAAATTCACGATGTGTTAATTCAATATCTTCGCCACGTTTTTTAATAGAATATGCGTCTGGATAAATCACAATATCTTTAATTGTGATTTCATTCGTCACGTTCCCAGTGTCTTGCGCTGGTTGTGAGTAATGACGGCGTAAATTCGCTTTCACACGTGCAATTAATTCACGTGTACTAAACGGTTTTGTTACATAGTCATCTGCACCTAGTTCTAAACCAAGCACTTTATCAATTTCTGAGTCTTTAGCAGTTAGCATAATAATTGGCATTTCGTATTTTTTGCGCACTTCGCGACATACTTCCATACCATCACGACCAGGTAACATGATATCTAATAATACGATGTCTGGTTCTTCTTCATAAATTAAGTCGACTGCATCATTACCATCGTATGCACAGTAAACATCGTATCCTTCTTTTTTTAAGTTAAATTCTAAAATATCAGCAATCGGTTTTTCATCATCAACTACAACAACTTTTCTAGCCATTTGCATAAACCTCTTTTCTTAAATCATTAATATTATTTTATCATTTTTTGTTCTTTATCGTTTATGTTTGTGTAAAAAATCACAGGATGTCGCTTACTATTTTTGTTATTGTGCGCATTTTCCATCTTATAACGTATAGTAACCTATTATATAATTTACCATTTATAAGCTATTAATTCTATTTTCCAATATAAACTTATATATTAATATTTTTTATTAGTTTCTCACGGCGGATTGTGACAATGATATTTAACACAATGATGAGGTCTCTATTCCAATAATAAAATTAGGGTAATGGCAACTTCTAGTTGCACGTCATTGCTCAGAAAATAAATATCATTATTCATTATTCGTTACTTTAACAATTGATGTTATGGAGGATTGGTGGCATATCACAACGAAGAAATATGTTGACAGTAGCATATGTTTGTACGTCTAATTAAGATTTTATTGGCTACGTTTATCTTTCATATCCAACCACTAAGTTACTTGAGGTTCATACATTATAAAGAAAATGGACGAACAGATAAATCAATATGATTATCATTCGTCCATATATCTTTTATTAATATAATATTAAACGCAAAAAAATGCCTATCCTCTTGGATAGGCATTTGTACGGTCTCGACGGGAATCGAACCCGCGATCTCCTGCGTGACAGGCAGGCGTGTTAACCGCTACACTACGAGACCTAAAAAATGGTGACTCCTACGGGACTCGAACCCGTGTTACCGCCGTGAAAGGGCGGTGTCTTAACCGCTTGACCAAGGAGCCGTTCTTAAGCACAAGATAGATTATAGCACAGCCAATCTTGCCATGACAAGATATTTTTTACATAATTTTGCTATTATTTTTTGAAGAATGTTATAAGTGAAAAATTGCATTTTATTGGCTGTCTATTTATTATAATAATTACGCTATTTTTGAAATTTTTCTATTTTAGGTGCTTTCATTTACACTTACGTCTACTCTATTTTAATAGCTATTTTCGACATCAGACTTATTACATTCAAGTATTTCTTCTTAATTTCGTTAAATATCATCTAATCTTTTAAATTATGACTAGCAAATATCACCTTTACGTTAGTAATTTTTATCTAAATAATCGAATCGATACAGAAGCAAACATAACAAAAGCCTCCTACCATTAAAGATAGAAGGCTCATGTATTTATAATCATTGTGTATGACTTATATAAAGTTCTACCACAATTCTTTTAATAGGTTTGTTTGTTCTCTATCTGGACCAACTGAGAAGATAGAAATTTGTACATTACATAATTCTGAAATACGCTCTAAATATTTACGTGCATTTTCAGGTAATTCTTCTAAAGTACGCACACTTGTTACGTCTTCTGTCCAACCTGGTAACTCTTCAAAGATTGGTTTACAACGTTTTAATTGATCTAAGTTTGCTGGGTACTCAGTAATTTCTTTACCGTCTAATTCATAAGCTGTACAGATTTTCACTGTGTCTAGGCCTGTTAAAACATCGATTGAGTTAATAGATAAATCTGTAATACCACTTACACGACGAGAGTGACGTAATACAACTGAATCAAACCAACCTACACGACGTGGACGTCCTGTTGTTGTACCGTATTCACGACCAACCTCTCTAATATGATGTCCATCTTCATCGAATAATTCAGTAGGGAATGGACCATCACCAACACGTGATGTATAAGCTTTACATACACCAATTACCTTCGAAACGAATGTAGGACCTACACCTGTACCAACAGTAACGTTACCTGCAATTGGATTACTTGATGTAACGAATGGATATGTACCATGGTCGATATCTAACATTACACCTTGCGCACCTTCGAAAAGTACCTTTTCATCTGCTACAAATGCATCGTCTAAGATTTTTGATGTGTCTGTTACAAATTCTTTTAAACGTTGACCTGCAGCATAATATTCTTCAAAGATATCATCAAATGATGGACATGTTTCGTTAAACATACCTTTGAAATATGCTTGTTTATATTCAATGTTTGATTTTAATAATCTTTCGAATGTTTCTTTTTCAAGTAAATCTGCCATACGAATACCGATACGTTGAACTTTATCTACATATGCTGGACCGATACCTTTTTTAGTTGTACCAATCTTATTATCACCACGTAAACGTTCTTCATATTCATCTTGTGCTAAGTGATATGGTAGAATCACTTGCGCACGATTAGATATACGTAAATTACTTGTAGGAATGCCACGTTCATTTAATCCGTCTAATTCTTTCAATAGTGCAACTGGATCAACAACGACTCCGTTACCGATTACCGCTAATTTGTCTTTGTAAAAGATACCAGATGGTACTAAATGTAATTTATATGTTTCTCCGCCAAATTGAATGGTATGGCCTGCATTATTACCACCTGAAAAACGCGCGATAACATCTGACTGTTCTGCCAAGAAATCCGTTATTTTTCCTTTTCCTTCGTCTCCCCATTGTGTCCCAACTACTACGATTGATGACATGTGAGCACCTCCAAGTTTTTCTCATTTAACCATTTGATATTCTACCAATATCGAGACCATAATGCAAATAAAAATCGAACATTGATTTTCGGCCTTTTTTAAAAGAAAACCATTTTAACAAATCGTCTTCAACGTCCTAAAAACCCTTTAACAGAGGCGTTGCCAGTACTAATTCATCACTTTCAATACACAAACTTAACATATATCAACCCGTTCAGAACAAAATAAAAACCGTACAATTTTATCATTAAAATGATTATTGTACGGAAAAACTTTTTTACATCATATCAGCATGTGCATAATCGATATCTGTAAATTTATTATATTGTTTCATAAAGTGTAACTTAACTGTGCCTGTTGGACCATTACGTTGCTTAGCAATGATGATTTCAATTTCACCGTTTTCATCATTCGTTTGTGGCTCAAAACCACCATCATCGTCATCATCTTCATCGCCGCCACGGTTATAGTAATCATCACGGTATAAGAATGCAACGATATCGGCATCTTGCTCAATCGAACCAGATTCACGAATATCACTCATCATTGGACGTTTATCTTGTCGTTGTTCAACACCACGAGATAACTGACTCAACGCGATAACTGGACATTCTAATTCACGGGCTAATGCTTTTAATGTACGAGAGATTTCAGAAACTTCCTGTTGTCTGTTATCAGACGCACGTGAACCACTACCTTGAATCAACTGTAAGTAGTCAATCACAATCATGTCTAAGCCATGTTCTTGCTTTAATCGACGACATTTAGAACGTAGATCATTAATTCGAATACCCGGTGTATCATCAATAAAAATCTTCGTACGTGATAATTTACCTACCGCTATAGTAAAACGACTCCAATCTTCCTCAGTCATAGTACCCGTTCTTAAGCGGTTTGAGTCAACATTACCAGAACTACAAATCATACGTGTGGCTAACTGATCAGCACCCATCTCTAGTGAGAAAATACCAACTGTATACATATCTTCATGCGTTGCAACTTTTTGTGCAATATTAAGTGCGAACGCAGTCTTACCTACAGATGGACGCGCTGCAAGGATAATTAAATCATTTCGGTTGAACCCTGCTGTCATTTGGTCTAAATCTCGATATCCTGTAGGAATACCTGGTGTTTGACCACTATTTTGATCAAGCTCTTCAGCTGTTTCATATACTTGTCCTAAGACGTCTCGAATGTCTTTAAAGCCATCGCTTTCACGAGAAGATGATAGCTCTAAAATTCGACGTTCTGCATCACTTAAAATCGCATCTAGTTCAAGTTCATCATTATATCCATCATTGGCAATACTATCTGCAGTTTGAATCAATCTACGTTTTAATGCATGCTTAGAAACAATGTCCGTATAATACTGAACATTTCGTGTCGTTGGTACATTTGTAGATAACTCTGCAAGATATTGCGGACCACCCGCTTCATTCAACGTACCTTCACTTGATAACTGATCCATCAATGTTACTACATCAATTTCTTTGTTATCTTCATTTAAGTGCATCATTGCACGGAAAATATGTTGATGGGCACCCCTATAAAACGACTCAGGAAGCAAAACTTCCTGAGTAGTATTAATCAATTCTGGATCTATAATAATTGAACCTAAGACAGACTGTTCAGCTTCATTGTTATGCGGCATTTGATTTTGCTCATACATTCTATCCATGAATGGTTACACCTCTTATTTCAATCCAACTTTATTGTTCAACTGTGTGTACGCGAATCGTACCTTCAACTTCTTTATCTAATTTAACAGGTACATTCGTATATCCTAGGGAATGAATTCCATTTGGTAAATCCATTTTACGTTTATCAATTTTAATATCATGTTGTGCTTTTAGTGCTTCGGCAATTTGTTTTGTACTTACTGACCCAAACAATTTACCACCTTCACCAGTTTTTGCTGATACTTGAACTTCAATGTTTGATAACGTTTCTTTTAATGCTTTAGCATCTTCAATTTCTTGTTGGCGTTCTTGTTTTGCACGTTTTTTCTGTAACTCTAATTGTTTAAGGTTACCTGGTGTTGCTTCTACAGCATAATTCTTTTTCAATAAGAAGTTATTTGCATAACCTACTGGTACTTCTTTAACTTCACCTTTTTTACCTTTACCTTTAACATCTTGTGTAAAAATTACTTTCATGCATCTTCACTCCTACTTAATTGTTCTGTAATTGCTTGTTGTAATTGTGCTATCGCCTCTTCGACTGTCACACCTTTAAGTTGTGTTGCCGCATTGGTTAAATGTCCACCGCCACCAAGTGCTTCCATTGTTAACTGGACATTTACTGAACCGAGTGAACGTGCAGATATACCAATTAGATTATCTTCACGTCTCGCAACAACATATGATGCTTCAATACCTTCTAAACTTAACAGTTCATCTGCTGCTTGTGCAACTGTTACTGGATGATAAATTTTATCGTCTGAACCATGCGCAATGGCTATGCCATTATCTTCGACTTTTACAGTTCGAATTAATTCAGATCGATTAATATAAGTATCCACATCATCTTTTAAGAAATGTTGCGTTAGAATCGTATCTGCACCATGTGCACGTAAATAACTCGCTGCATCGAATGTTCTTGATCCTGTTCGTAATGTAAAGTTTCTTGTATCTACAATAATACCTGCATACATCACTGTTGATTCAAGACGTGTTAAACGTTGTTCTGTTGGTTGATATTCCAGTAATTCTGTTACAAGTTCTGCTGTTGAACTTGCGTATGGTTCCATATATATCAACAATGGATTAGAGATGAAGCTTTCACCACGTCTATGATGATCGATAACAACTTTACGGTTTGCTTTATTTAAAACATTTTCATCTAAAACCAGTTCCGGTTTATGCGTATCAACAATCACTACGGTTGTCTTAGATGTCATCATATCCCAAGCATCATCTGATGTTATAAATCGTTCTCTTAACTCTGGCTTTTTATCAATTTCGTTCATCACGCGTCGTAATGTTGGATCAATGTCAGTCTCATTTAATACGATGTATGCTTCTAAATTATTCATCATTGCAAATCTAGACACACCGATTGCTGCACCAATTGCATCTAAGTCAGGACGTTTATGTCCCATGATAATGACTTTGTCACCCTCTGCAAGGATATCTTTTAACGCATGTGAGATCACACGTGCTCTTACACGAGTACGTTTCTCCATCGGGTCAGTCTTACCGCCATAGAAACGCACATTACCATTAATACTTTTAATTGCAACTTGGTCGCCACCGCGTCCTAATGCTAAGTCTAGGCCTGATTGTGATAATTCACCTAAGTCGATTAAATTTTCAGTACCTTCACCAACACCAATACTTAATGTTAATTGGGCACGATAACCAACACTTTTTTCACGTAATTGACTCAAGATATCAAATTTAGATTCTTCTAAGTCAGCTAATATTTTTTGATTTAAATAGGCTACGAATTGATCAGAACTATACCTTTTAAAGAATATATTATACTCAGTTGCCCATCGACTAATAACACGCGTTACCATTGAATTGATTTCCGAACGCTGCGTATCATTCATATTTTGAGTAATCTCATCGTAGTTATCTAAAAATAATGTCGCAATGATTGGTTTAGAATTTTCATATAGTTCATTTGTTTGTACTTGTTCAGTTATATCAAAGAAATAGAGGCAGTGATCATTCTCAGAATAACGTACTTGGAAATGATACTGATTATATTCTATTTCAACGGATTTCACTCTATCTAATTGCTTTAAAATGTTTGGAAATACTTCATTTACAGATTCAGAAATGACATTTGCTTCCATATGATCTGTCATAAATTGGTTAACCCATTCGATGTGATCATTTTCATCTAAAACAATGATACCAATTGGTAAATGTTTGATTGCTTTATTATTTGTTGTTGAAATTTGAGCACTCAAACCATCTACATAACTATCCATTTTCATTAAAGCTTGTCTGAATAAAACGATGCTAACAATAATCATCACGACAAGAACGATAGATGCAATTAGTGCTATAAGACTATTAAAGATAAACCATACACCCATTAAAACAATTGCTGTGATGATCATGATGACAAATGGTATTAGTAAAGCTTTCTTAGTGGACTGCCGATTCATTATTCCACCTCTATTCACTTTTTAGAATTATTTTTCATGATTCGCTTCAAATTCAAACTTAAATCGATAACACCAAGTAGTCCTACAATATGTGTCGTAGGTGTCAGTATTGTACCGATAATCAATAGTAAAATCGTTATTGCATTCGGCAAACCTTTCGCTTTACCAAAGAAATGAATAACACTTAAACCTTGAATATACATTACTAATGATAACACAAGTTGGAAGTTTAAAAGAATGCTCTGGAACACACTCGGTTGACCTGTAAATAATAAACATATGATAACAATAATGTATATCCATAATAAAATACCGCTCATTTGCCACGCGAAAAGTGGCTTAAATACAGGTGTAGCGATTTTAAATTTTCGTAAAATCGGAAATGTAACGATTAAGTTAATTAAGACGATTAAAAATGTAATGATAATGATGAAACCTGGTAATTGAACGGTCGCTTGTCTAAACCCTTCTTCTAATATTTGGGTCATATTCGCATCGGCACCGCTCATCGTAATCGCTTCATGTAATGTTTGCTTGAAAGGTTTTACTATGCTCGCTGATGATGGAATTCTTCCGAATGTTTGTAGTAACATAAAAGCGATTAATGAAATTAAGCTCATCGCTACTGTTGTTACGTATAATATTCTTTCTTTAGACGTTCTTTCTTTGAGCAATTGACCAATAATTAAACTTGCAATTAAGACTAATATGATGGCACTTAAAACGAAAGTATTACCTAAAACAGTTGTTATAATTACTGTAATAAGTGCACTAATCCCGAAAGATTGTATTGATTTATTCCATAAAACGATACCTGGTATGGTTGCAAATAATGCAAATATTAGTCCTAAACCAGGCACTAGATATAAAGCTAAAGCGACAAATACCAACGCAATCGTTGCAATTATTGTTGCTTTAGGTTGTATTTTTGAAAACACATAAGCCACTCCCATATTTTTAACTATAGCTATTATTTTAACCTCTTTAATGGAATTTAACAATTTATAGATTGTATGCTTCTATTTCATTTAATTGAATAATAACTTTCATGTTTTATAAGTAATTAACATACTCATTTGAATCGCTTTTGTGTGCTTTCATTTTCAACATGATTATTTAATCCCACTACATAGCAATCAAGCTTGATTTAGATTTACAATTCATTTCCACTCTCATGTACTCTAGATGTCTTTGAATATGATAACTGTGATTTAGTGGCTTCATTTTTTGAAAATATATACATATTATTACTTACGCTTAAAATGCTTTAAATTTAAGAAATGATATAAGTTAGGTGCCCAGGTACTAAAATTTAGTAGGAATCCATCATGCCCAACATTATCAGGCACGAAGAAATGACGATGATATTTAAAACGTTCACCTAATGCACGAACTTGATCATCCGGATATAGCAAATCATCTATGAACCCCATCGTTAACACTTTTGTTTCTAAATTTTTAAAAACATGCGTTACGTCTGTGCGACCTCGGTCAATGTTGTGACTATCCAATACATCTAGCAGTGTCAGATAACAATTCAAATCAAAATGTTCTTTAAATTTATTACCTTGATGTTGTTGGTATGCGACTACTTCATCCGGCGTGAAACGTTCATCATAACTTTTTGATGATCGATATGTCAAAAAACCTAATTGGCGTGCAATACTTAGACCTTCCTTACCACCAAGATGAATGGCTTGCCTTGCAATTTCATTGAAAGCTCTACTATAAGATGATGTTCGACTTGTTGCAGCAAGGATAATGGCTTTATCTACTTCAAACTGTTGATTGTAAAGTAGTTCCATTGCTTGCATACCTCCAAGACTTCCCCCTATTAAAATATTAATCTTATCATAACCAAGGGCTTGTATACCTCGTTCATTCGCTCTGACTATATCTCTTAATGTTAATTTTTTAGGAAAATGAGGGTCGTTTAAAGGTGAACTTGAACCGAAAGGACTACCAATAACATCAAATGTTAAAAATTGATAATCGTGAATGGGTATATATCCCCCATCAATAATTTCTCGCCACCAACCCGGATAATCATCTGTTCCATATGTTAAATGATTGCCAGTTAATGCATGACAAACTACAACTAATGGTTGTCCATGATAACCGACATGCTCATATCTCAAACGCAAGTTATCTATGACTTCCCCAGATTCTGTAATAAATTTCCCTAAATTTAAAGTATCTACTGTGTAATTTGTCATTGTTCTTTCCTCCTTAAACAAAAAAAAACTTCTCACCCTATTGAAAAGTAAGAAGTCTTTATACTTATCATTCGAGTAACTCGTTGGTTTTAGCACCGTGCTATAAAGTCGGTTGCTGAAGTATCACAGGGCCAAGTCCCTCAACTTCTCACAATAAGAAATATGAAATTGTTATGTGTTAGTTGAGATTCAGTGATGAATTACTTTTATCATTTAAAATGTTGTTATCATTGTCATGCGTTAGCCAAATCGCTTACGTATACACGATTCCCAATCTTAACATAGACGATTTGTATATCAGAATTTTCTGATTACTAACAGTTTACCTAAGTTTAAATATCTGTTCAATGATTTTCAGTTATTTTTAAAAGAAAAATCGTAATGCTGCCATGATAACAATCCCACTAATAATTGTAATAGTTAAACTACGCGTGATTATAGATAAAATAACCGTCGGAATGAGCGCGATAATGTAAGGGATGTTTAATGTATACCCCTCACCATGAGGCGTCTGTTGAATAATGCTGTCTATGACAAGTGCCGTAAATAGTGTGATTGGGATAAATGATAGCCATCGAACCACGACATCAGGCAATTGCACTTTTGAAATCATGATAAAAGGTATAATTCGAATTAATAGCGTTACGATACCACACAATAAAATAAGTATTAACATGTTCATATGAGTTATCATCGTTCCATCATCACTCCTAACGCTGCTGAAATTGTGGCTGCAATTAATATTGCTAGATATGAAGGCATAAACATACTTAGCGATAACATCATTACTATGACGGCAATAATGAGTACTATGTAAATTCTTAATCGCGATTTAGTAATTGATTCAAATTGCGCAATGGCCAAAAAGATAAACATAGCCGTGATAGCAAAATCTAACCCTAGCGTTTGCGGATTTGAGATATATTCGCCAAATAAAGCCCCAGCTACACATGAAATTGCCCAAAATAAATATGCTGTGATATTAAGACCATGCATCCAACGATCATTGATAGCTTCTCCTTTTAAATAAGGTGTAATGGCGACGCCAAACGTTTCGTCAGTTACTAATGAACCTAATCCAACACGGTTCCAAAACCCATATGTCTTGAAGTTTGGTGCAAGCGACATACTTAAAAGGAACATTCTTGAATTTACGATAAATACAGTTAGTACAATCGCTGATATCGGTGTACCTGCTATAAACAACGCGCACATAATAAATTGCGCAGCACCGGCATATATAACAAGACATAACAAGATAATTTCTAAAATACTAAAGTTTTGAGACGAAGCCACAATACCAAATGAAATACCAACACCGGCATAACCCAATAATGTTGGGATACACTCTTGTACGCCTTGTCTAAAACTTAAATGTGTTGCCATCTCAATTACCTCCTTTGCCACTTTATATTTATATAATTACGAAAAAATAATATACCTAGTCTAATACAGTTCTATACCCTAAGCAATAACATTAGACTCCAGTTTGTCTGAGGTTAGACATACTAGAGTCTTCAATCAGCTTTATATCAACTTTTTATTTTTGAGAATTTTCATTTTTTTATTTAAGACTACCTCCATATTTTCTACGGATTTGTAGTTGTTTTTAAGTACTAATTTTATAATTTTTTATATCTAATGATGAGTCTGGGATATTGATTCATGTAACACTCCCTTATAATCATCATCCTCTCCCCCTACCCTACTCCATCGATATTACTCATACTACATCAACGAAATCAGTTTTTTATCACTTAATTTCCTATAATAGTGATGCTCAAAATTGTTACGTTTTAGATTGTTTTAGTTCATCATAATTATCCCGTATTGTTGCTATAATGAAATGCGTTCACCCCATTAAACCACAAACTTAATTTATTGTTGTTATGTGCATTGGCTCACTATTATACTTTTACAGCACAAAAAAAGTGGCGACAGCTTCGTCACCACTTTTTAAAATATTATTTAAAGTATCTTGCCCTTGCTTTAAGTATACGTAGATATATACTTTTTAAAGCTTGTAGCTAAAGCCTTTATTTAACTGGTTTTGAAATTTGTGTTTTACCACCCATAAATGGTACTAATGCTTCTGGAATTGTTACTGTTCCATCTTCATTTTGGTAATTTTCAACAATAGCAGCAAATGTACGTCCAACTGCTAAACCACTACCATTTAATGTATGTGCTAATTCTGGTTTAGCTGCTTTGTCACGCTTGAAGCGGATGTTAGCACGACGCGCTTGGAAATCCGTACAGTTTGAGCATGAACTAATTTCTTTATAATCATTGTAGCTTGGTAACCAAACTTCTAAATCATATGTTTTGCTTGCACTAAATCCAATATCACCTGTACATAAAATAACACGACGGTATGGTAAACCTAACTCTTCTAGAATTGCTTCTGCGTTTGTTGTCATTTCTTCTAAAGCATTCCATGAATCTTCAGGTTGTTCAAAACGTACCATTTCCACTTTATCGAATTGATGTAAACGAATTAATCCTCTTGTATCTCTACCTGCTGATCCTGCTTCACTACGGAAACATGCAGATTGACCAGTGAATTTTTCAGGAAGTACACCTGGTTGAATAATTTCATTACGGTAGAAATTCGTTAATGGTACTTCAGCAGTTGGAATTGTATATAATCCTTCTTTTTCTACTTTAAATAAATCTTCTTCAAATTTAGGTAATTGACCTGTACCATACATTGTATCTGCGTTCACAAGCTGTGGTACCATCATTTCTGTATAACCATGTTGTGTTGTATGTTTTGTAATCATATAGTTCATTAAAGCACGCTCTAATTGCGCACCTTCATTTGTTAAATATACAAAACGCGCACCTGAAACTTTTGCTGCACGATCAAAATCAGCCATTTTCAATTCTTCTACAATATCCCAATGTGCTTTGGGTTCAAATGAAAACTCACGTGGTGTACCCCACTTTTTAACTTCAACGTTATCTTCATCAGATTCACCTTGAGGTACATCATCACTTATTAAATTTGGAATACGACAAAGGATACCTGTCATTTTATTATCAATTTCATTTAATTGACTATCTTTTTCTTTAATATCGTCACCTAATGTGCGCATTTCAGCAATCACATCATCAGCATTTTCTTTATTACGTTTTTTTAATGCGATTTCTTCGCTTACTTTATTACGACGTGCTTTCATTTCTTCTGTTGCACTAATTAATTTACGTCGTTGCTCATCCAATTCTAAAATTTCATCTACAACTTTTGGATCATCTCCACGTAATTCAATTTTGCTCTTAACTGTGTCAGGCTCATTTCTGAATAATCTAATGTCTAACATTAACCTTCATCCTTTCCCAAATAATTATCATTTATTATGGAATGACGTACGTCTTTATTTTTTAGAAAATAAAAAAAGACCACATCCCTACAAGGGACGTGGTCTACGCGTTGCCACCCTATTTAACAATTTAAGTTATAAAGATACACTAAACCTAAATTGCACTTCACTAAAATAACGGTTATCACCGATTGTTCTTTTAAATTAAGTAGGTAGATTCATATATATGTTGATTCTTGTTCACACTAACCACAAGCTCTCTGATATCGAACACTATATATTACTTGTCCTACGAACAATGTCTTATTAAGTTATTTTTAATATAGCAAACTATATTTGCTTTTTCAAGTAACGATTTCAAACATCACTCATGTCGATTTAGTGACATGCAGTCGTTTGATAAATTGATTGCTTTAAATACTGTGCAACCGCTTCAATATCTTTATGAAATTGACGGTCATGTGTAATGGATGGCACGATACTTCGAAACTCCTCATATTTACGACGTGTTTTTGGTGATAAACCTTCAACACCTTTTAACTCTGCTGCTTGTAATGCAATAACACATTCGATTGCCAGCACACGTCTTGCATTTTCAATAATTTGATAACCATGTCTAGCAGCTGTAGTTCCCATAGATACGTGATCTTCTTGGTTCGCAGATGAAGTGATAGAATCAACACTCGCTGGATGCGCTAAAGTTTTATTTTCAGAAACGAGACTTGCAGCAGCATATTGCATAATCATCGCGCCACTTTGCAATCCTGGCTCTGGACTAAGAAATGCTGGTAAATCACCATTTAATTGAGGATTTACTAGTCGCTCTAGACGACGTTCCGATACGTTTGCTAATTCACTTACACCTAATTTAAGATGATCTAATGCAAAAGCAATAGGTTGTCCATGGAAGTTACCACCTGAAATAACAAACGTTTCATTTGCTTCCTCAAATATAAGTGGATTATCATTAGCCGCATTCATTTCAAATTCTAATTGCTGTTTAACATAATTGAATACTTGAAAACTCGCGCCATGGATTTGTGGTATACAACGCAACGTATATGCATCTTGTACACGTATTTCTGCTTGTCGCGTTGTTAATGCTGATCCTTCTAACCAATCACGCATACGCGCTGCCACATTAATCTGTTCTTGAAAATTACGAACAGCGTGCACATCATGTCGATATGCATCTATAATGCCATTAAGAGACTGATGCGTTAATGCAGCAATCCATTCAGATTGGTAACCTAAATCTTCTGCTTCTATATAACTAATGACACCTTGAGCTGTCATAGCTTGCGTACCATTAATCAATGCTAAACCTTCTTTAGCCTGAAGGTTCAAAGGTTGTCTATTTAATTCTCTTAATACATCGTCACTATCCTTTTCTTCCCCTCTGTACAATACTTTCCCTTCACCAATTAATGCTAATGCTAAGTGTGATAATGGCGCTAAATCTCCTGATGCACCGAGAGAGACTTGCTGTGGGATTATCGGTATAATACGTTCATTTATAAAAAATTGTAATTGTCTCACTAATTCTAAAGTGGCACCTGAATGACCTTTTAATAATGTATTCAATCGTAAAATCATCATGACTAATGCTACTTCTTTTGAAAATGGCTCACCTAGTCCACAGGCATGTGAGCGTATCAGATTCACTTGTAATTCATTATATTGCGTCGGGTCTATACGTACATCACTAAATAACCCAAAACCTGTAGTAATACCATAAACCGTTTCCTCATTTTCAATAATACGTTCAACTACCGCTCTACTTTTTTTGACACGTTCTAACGCATCATCAATAATTTCAATCTTTGATTGTTGTTGTAAAAATGATTTAATATCCTCAATTGTTAGTGTCTCACCATCTAAATATAAAGTCATATATGTTACCCCCTTGTTTATATTAAGTAACCCATCCTTCTTGAAGTATACGTTTTCATTTTTATTGAAACAATGGTTTTACGTACATTTATAACCTATTATCAGAGCACTATTGTAGTGCGTTAAAGGATATTAAGATTGTTGTAAGCATATTTAATAATTTATCTATTGACGAATTGCATATACAGGTATAGTATTTTCTATTGTATTTAACGACAAATAATAATGAATTCAGAAATTTATAATACATTTTGTTAAAAGTTACTATATATTTTTAAAATTGAATAAATTCGGAAAAGGCTTTTACATGGGAGGTTATATCACTATGGAAACGTTAAATTCTATTAACATTCCTAAGCGTAAAGAAAATTCACATAAAGGTGATTATGGCAAAATTTTATTAATTGGTGGATCTGCTAACTTAGGTGGTGCCATTATGTTAGCGGCTCGTGCATGTGTATTTAGCGGTAGTGGTTTAATCACTGTAGCTACACATCCAACAAATCATTCAGCATTACATTCTCGTTGCCCAGAAGCGATGGTTATTGATATTAATGATACGAAAATGTTGACGAAAATGATTGAAATGACTGACAGTATACTAATTGGTCCAGGTCTTGGCGTTGATTTCAAAGGAAATAATGCCATTACATTCCTACTACAAAATATACAACCGCATCAAAATTTAATCGTAGACGGCGATGCGATTACAATCTTTAGTAAACTGAAACCGCAATTACCTACATGTCGCGTGATTTTTACTCCGCATCTCAAAGAATGGGAGCGATTAAGTGGTATTCCTATTGAGGAACAGACATATGAGCGTAATCGTGAAGCAGTTGATCGTTTAGGCGCAACTGTTGTACTTAAAAAACATGGTACTGAAATTTTCTTTAAAGATGAAGACTTTAAATTGACAATCGGTAGTCCAGCAATGGCGACTGGTGGTATGGGCGATACACTTGCTGGTATGATTACAAGTTTTGTCGGTCAATTTGATAACTTAAAAGAAGCGGTTATGAGTGCCACATATACACATAGTTTTATTGGCGAAAACCTTGCAAAAGATATGTATGTGGTACCACCATCAAGACTTATCAATGAAATACCTTACGCAATGAAACAATTAGAAAGTTAGTCATTACTAATCATTGAATATAGTAAAGCATTACTTTCTAGCACAAAAATAAGACTTCCCTACATATAGGGAAGTCTTATTTTTTTATTATTCTTCATCTTCATCTGATGATTGTTGTATATCTTCTTCAACACGATCCATGAAATCTTGTCTTACTTCAATACGTCCATCTTCATCATTTTCTTCTGAATCAATCACTTCAGTATGAATTGCATTTCCTGGTGTTTCATCATTTACAACCGCTTCACGTTGTTGTTCAGTACCATCTTCAGATACAGTTGAAGTAGATTGCTCATCTTCATTCGTTTCATCTTCTGCATCTTCTTTTACTTTAGCAACCGTTGAAACAAATTGATCATCACCTAAGCGAATTAAGCGAACACCTTGTGCTGCACGACCATTTTGAGAAATATCTGCAACATCTAGTCGAATAATGACACCTGCATTAGTAACAATCATTAAATCTTCTTCACCAGTTACTGTAGTGATACATACAACATTACCATTACGCTCAGTAATCGTAGCTGTTTTAATACCTTTACCACCACGATTTGATAAACGATAGTCATTAACTGGCGTACGTTTACCATAACCATTTTCAGTAACTACTAATACTTCATCAACACTGTTTGCATGAGCTACATCAAGCCCTACAACTTCGTCACCTTCACGAAGTGTAATACCTTTCACACCCGTTGCTGTACGGCCTAAAGGACGTAATGTTGATTCAGGGAATCGAATTAATGATGCATGTGATGTACCAATCAAGATATCTTCTTGACCACTTGTTAAGCGAACTGCAATTAACTCATCATCTTCTCTGAACGAAATCGCAATCTTACCATTTCTATTTATTCTTGAGAAGTTACTTAATGCTGAACGTTTAACGACACCACGTTTAGTTGCAAACACTAAGAAGTTGTCTTCACTTTCAAGGTCTTTAACAGCAATCATTGTACTAATGACTTCATCATTTTCAAGTTCAATAGCATTCACTACAGGAATACCTTTAGACTGTCTTGATAACTCAGGCACTTCATAACCTTTAAGTTTGTATACACGACCTTTGTTAGTAAAGAACAATACATGGTCATGTGTACTTAAAGTTACCAATTGACTGACAAAATCTTCTTCCAATGTGTTCATACCTTGAACACCACGACCACCACGGTTTTGAGCACGATATGTAGATACCGGCAAACGTTTAATGTAGTTATTATGGCTCAAAGTAATTACTATTTGTTCTTCTGGAATTAAGTCTTCATCTTCTAAGTCTTCAAATCCACCTAATTGAATTTCTGTACGACGATCATCACCGAAACGATCTCTAATTTCAGTCAATTCATCTCTAACTAACTGTAATAACACTTCTTCATCAGCTAAGATTGCTTCTAATTCACTAATATAATTTAATAACTCATTATATTCAGCTTCAATTTTGTCTCTCTCTAAACCTGTTAGACGTCTTAAACGCATGTCTAAAATAGCTTGAGCTTGTTTTTCAGAAAGTTTGAAGCGTTGTTGCAAGCTTTCCATTGCAACTTTATCTGTATCTGACTCACGAATCGTTGAAATAATTTCATCGATATGGTCAAGTGCGATACGTAATCCTTCTAAAATGTGGGCACGATCTTTAGCTTTACGTAAGTTGTATTGCGTACGTCTTCTAACAACTGTCTTTTGATGCTCTAAATAATGTACCAACGCTTCTTTTAAATTAATAAGCTTCGGTCTACCATTTACAAGTGCAATCATATTCACACCAAATGATGTTTGAAGAGGTGTTTGTTTGTATAAGTTATTTAAAATGACACTAGCATTTGCATCCTTACGCACATCAATAACGACACGCACACCAGTACGTAAACTTGTTTCATCACGTAAATCAGTGATACCGTCAATTTTCTTGTCACGAACGAGCTCTGCAATTTTTTCAATCATACGAGCCTTATTCACTTGGAAAGGAATTTCAGTGACAACAATACGTTGACGTCCGCCTCCACGTTCTTCAATAACTGCACGAGAACGCATTTGAATTGAACCACGACCTGTTTCATATGCACGTCTAATACCACTCTTACCTAAAATAAGTCCAGCAGTTGGGAAATCAGGACCTTCAATATCCTCCATTAACTCAGCAATTGAAATATCAGGGTTTTTACTTAAGCTAAGTACACCATTGATTAATTCTGTTAAGTTATGTGGTGGAATATTCGTTGCCATACCTACCGCGATACCTGATGCACCATTGGCTAACAAGTTAGGGAATCGAGCAGGTAAGACTGACGGCTCTCTTTCATTACCATCATAGTTATCGATAAAATCTATTGTATCTTTATTAATATCTCGTAACAGTTCAAGTGTGATTTTAGTCATACGTGCTTCAGTATAACGCATTGCTGCTGCGCCATCTCCATCCATTGAACCAAAGTTACCTTGGCCATCAACAAGCGGATAACGATAACTGAAATCTTGAGCCATACGTACCATTGCTTCATAAATAGATGAGTCACCATGAGGGTGATATTTACCCATTACGTCACCAACGATACGTGCTGATTTTTTATATGATTTATCCGGTGTCATACCTTGTTCATTTAATCCATATAGTATACGACGATGTACTGGTTTTAAACCGTCACGAACATCTGGCAATGCACGAGCAACGATAACACTCATCGCATAATCTAAAAATGATTCACGCATTTCACTGGTAATATTTCGTTCATTTATTCTTGATTGAGGTAATTCAGCCATCAAGAGTTCCTCCTTCAAAAGTTCAGTTCACAGCGCTTAGAAGTCTAAGTTTGCATAAACTGCATTATCTTCTATAAATTGTCTACGGTTTTCTACAACATCACCCATTAACATTTCAAATGTTTGGTCCGCTTCAATCGCATCTTCAAGTTTTACTTGTAAAAGAGCGCGGTGCTCAGGGTTCATTGTTGTTTCCCATAATTGATCTGCATTCATTTCTCCAAGACCTTTGTATCGTGCAATAGACCATTTTGGTGTTGGATTCAATTCAGATTTAAGTTTATCAAGTTCCCTATCATTGTATACATAATACTTTTGTTTACCTTGTGTCAGTTTATACAACGGTGGCTGTGCAATATACACATAGCCTGCTTCAATTAACGGTCTCATAAATCGATAGAAGAATGTTAATAACAATGTTCTAATATGCGCTCCATCCACATCGGCATCAGTCATAATGACGATTTTGTGATATCTTGCTTTCGCTAGATCAAAGTCGCCACCGATTCCTGTACCAAATGCTGTAATCATTTGACGAATTTCATTGTTATTCAAAATTCTATCTAATCGTGCTTTTTCAACATTTAATATCTTACCTCGTAATGGTAAAATCGCCTGTGTTCTAGAGTCACGACCAGATTTTGTAGACCCCCCGGCAGAGTCCCCTTCGACTAAGAAAATCTCACATTCTTCAGGACTTTTACTAGAGCAATCGGCTAATTTACCTGGAAGACTTGCTACATCTAACGCTGATTTACGACGTGTAACTTCACGCGCTTTTTTCGCAGCAACACGTGCACGTGCCGCCATAATACCTTTTTCAACCACTGTACGTGCGACTTGTGGATTTTCATATAAAAATCGTTCAAAGTGCTCTGAGAATAATTTATCTACAACTTGACGCACTTCAGAATTACCTAATTTTGTCTTCGTTTGACCTTCGAATTGAGGATCACCATGTTTGATAGATATAATTGCTGTCATGCCTTCACGTGTATCTTCACCAGAAAGTCTATCTTTTTCTTCTTTCATAATCTTGCTACTTAAACCATAACTATTTAAGACACGCGTTAATGCACGTTTGAATCCGTCTTCATGCGTACCACCTTCGTACGTATGAATGTTATTTGCGTAAGTTAAAAGATTTGTGGCATATCCTGAGTTATATTGAATCGCAATTTCTACTTCAATATCATCTTTAGATTGATGAATATAAATTGGCTCATCATGAATAGGTTCTTTATTTTCGTTCAATAACTCAACATAAGATTTAATACCGCCCTCATAATGATAGGAGTCTTCTCTAACGTTTTCTTCATCACGTTCATCTCTTAATGTGATTTGAATTCCTTTGTTTAAGAAAGCAAGCTCTCTAATACGTTGCTGTAATGTTTCATAGTTGTAGACAGTTGTCTCTGTGAAGATTTCTCCATCTGCTTTAAAACGAATGACAGTACCTGTCTTATCAGTTGTGCCAACTTCTTTTAAGTCAAATTGAGGTACACCTTTTTTATATGCTTGATGATATATAGTCTCATTTCTGTGTACATATACTTCTAAGTCTTGTGACAATGCGTTTACAACTGATGAACCAACACCATGTAAACCACCAGATACTTTGTATCCGCCACCGCCGAATTTACCACCAGCATGTAAAACAGTTAAAATAACTTCGACAGCTGGACGTCCCATTTTTTCTTGAATATCAACTGGGATACCACGTCCGTTATCCGTTACTTTAATCCAGTTATCTTTTTCAATAACAACTTCAATTTGATTTGCATAACCAGCTAATGCTTCATCGATACTATTATCGACAATTTCCCACACTAAATGGTGCAAACCTCTCTCTGAAGTCGATCCTATATACATACCTGGTCTTTTACGTACTGCTTCTAAACCTTCTAATACTTGTATTTGCCCAGCACCATAATTATCCGTGTTGTTTACATCTGACAATGCAGTCACCATCGCTTTCTGTTACTTTATAATTTCACCTTGATTAATACGATACAATTTAGCGTTATTCATGATTTCATGATCAATACCATCTACAGATGTCGTAGTGACAAATGTTTGTACTTTATGCTGAATCGTACTTAATAAATGCGTTTGACGCGAATCATCTAATTCACTGAGTACATCGTCTAATAATAAGATGGGATATTCCCCAACTTCGATATTCATTAACTCAATTTCAGCTAATTTAATGGACAAAGCCGTTGTACGTTGCTGTCCTTGAGAACCATATGTTTGAGCATCCATGCCATTCACATCAAAACTTATATCATCTCGATGTGGTCCGAATAAGCTAATGCCTCGTTCTTTTTCTCTTTGCATATTATCGCTAAGAATAGACATAATTTCTTCAAGTCGTGCCGCTTCATTTTGAGCATAATCAAATTTAAGACTAGGTAAATAATTTAGCGACAACGCTTCTTTATCATTTGTGATACCAGCATGAATCGGTTTAGCTAACGACTCTAGCTCTTGAATAAAATGTGCACGTTTATCAGTTACTTTCATTGCATATTCAGCAAACTGCTGATTTAATACTTCCAACATTGTTAAGTCCTTTTTTTGGCCTAATTGTAACTGCTTTAAGTAATTATTCTTTTGCTTTAAAATACGTTGGTATTGAGCTAAATCATTTAAGTAAACAGCAGAAATTTGGCCCAACTCCATATCTATAAAGCGTCGTCTTATTTGAGGAGAGCCTTTTACAATATTCAAATCTTCTGGCGCAAATAGAACCACATTGAGGTGTCCAATATATTGAGTTAGTCGACTTTGCTCTAAGTGATTCACTTTGACTTGTTTACCTTTTTTAGTTATAAACATTGTTAATGGCATCGTGCCGTGTCTATAACTAAGCTCACCTTCTATTTTAGCATAATCAGCATTAAAACGTATGAGTTCCTTATCATTACTCGTTCTATGACTTTTTGCTAAAGCTAAGGTATAAATTGATTCAAGTAAATTTGTCTTTCCTTGTGCATTTTCTCCAATGAGGATATTCACGTCAGGATGACATTTCAACGTAACCTCATCATAGTTACGATAATTTTCTAATTGGAGTGTATTTAACTTCATTGTTCACCTTGATGAATGATTAAGAAAGAACCAGCATCTTCAGGTAATTCTGGGATATCTATACGATCTTGATGTTCTAACTTTTTACCGCGACGTGTTTCACGCACTCCATTAATTAATACTTCAACGTCTTGCAAGAACCATTTTGCTTGACCACCAGATTCAATAATCCCTTCTGTTTTTAGAAATTGACCTAAATTAATGTCTCCTTCTACTACAACTTCTTGAACCAAAATAATCACTCCATTTCTTTGTATGTCATTAATATATTATACCTTTTTTTGTCACAAATTTCATTTAAAATAGAGGTAGAAACCGTTTACATATAAATAATTAATTCTTATTTTTGGGCAATACTGTCATTTTCAATTTTTTAACGCTATTTAACGGCGTTTAACTTTTATATTCAACTTGTTATTGACTATTAAAATTTTAAATTTAAAGGGCATATAAGCACACTTATTAAATTTTGGATACATTTGTCATAAATTTAATTGGCGTCTTTTATTTGCTGTTTAAAATGCTGTCAAATTTATTTTACATACGCATCTAGAATTATTTTTGCCAAAAAATAAAGGATGACGTTTTAATTAATCACGTCATCCTTTATTTATATTTATTTTTAGTAAGTTCTGATTGGTAAAATTAATTGCGTTACTGAGTCGTCACCTTTTGGTTTTAGAATAAATGGTTTCATTGTACCGAAGAATTCAACTTCAACCTCATCATTATCGATTGCTTTTAAAGCATCCATCATATATTTAGAGTTGAATGAAATTTTCAGGTTACCACCTTCAACATCGTTTGCATCGACTTCTTCTTTTACAGTACCAATTTCTGGTGATGTAGAAGACAATTCAACAACGTCATCACCTGTACTTAATTTAATAACGTTATTACCACCTTCACGTGCTAATAAAGATGCACGATCAATCGCATGATAAAACTCCCCATTGTCTATACTTAATTTAATTTCATAGTTTTCAGGGAATAAACGTGTTGTATCAGGATAATGTCCTTCTAATAATCGAGAAATAAAGTTCACATTTCCAACTTTAAATAAAACTTGGTTTGAAGCAAAGAAGATATCAATGTCTTCTTCATTGTCAGACATAATTTTATTTAATTCAGCTAAAGCCTTACCTGGAATGATGACATTTTTGTTTTCAGAAACATCTTCTAACTGCAACTTTCTTACAGCCAAGCGGTGCGAGTCAGTCGCTGTGCATATTAATTCATTTTCTTGTATAAGCCAGTTCACACCAGTTAGTACTGGGCGTGTTTCTGAGGTGGACACTGCAAAATTCGTTTGTGCAATTACGTTTTTAAGCACTTTTACCGACAATTGAATTGCGTCATCTCTAGAAACTTGAGGTAATAAAGGATATTGATCTGGATCTAAGCCACTCAAATTAAATTCAGAATGACCTGATGTAATTAATGTCTGGAATTGTTCATTTGTAGATAATTTAACATCTTTACCAGGTAATTTTTTTATAATATCAACAAAGAATCGTCCAGGAAGTACTACTGAGCCTGTTTCTGAAATATTGACAATATCTTCGCCATCTACAGTTTTAGGAATAGTGATTTCTATTGAAATTTCAGAGTCTGAACCAGTTAGTATAACTTCATGTTCTTTCGCATCGATTTTGATACCAGTTAATATAGGTAATGTTGTTCTTGGTGAAATAGCTTTTAATGTGTCATTTAATTGTGTAATAAAATAATCTCTTTTAATAGTGAATTCCATCATTAATTAAAACTCCTTCCAGTCGTTTATATATAATTATATAGGTTTTAAGTTCTTAGTAATAGTAGTAGGTGCTGTGGATTGGTGGATAAGTCTTAAAAACATAGATTTGGCGAAGTTATACACATGTTGATAACTTGTGTATGATGTGTATGACTTTTAAACATTATCCACAAAATGAGTTTTGCTCATCTTGCCACATTAGTATATAGAAATGTAAAAAATGACAGTTATTATTAGTGCTGTTATATAACAGATTACATTTCCCAAAGTTTCCTACTTATACATTTCTTATTTCTTTTTCAAGATTCTCTACTTCTTGTTTAAAAATAGGATCTTCTTTTAAATCTTTAGATATTTTTTCATGAGCATGAATGACGGTCGTATGATCACGCCCACCAAATTCTTCACCAATTTTAGGTAATGAGAAATCTGTAAGCTCTCTAGACAAGTACATAGCTATTTGACGCGGATATGCAATTGACTTTGTACGTTTTTTTGCACTGAAATCTTCAATTCTAACATTATAGTACTGGCCTACAATTTTTTGAATATCTTGGATGGTAATCTTTTTAGATTTTGGTGCTTGAATGATATCTTTTAAAGCTTCAGCAGTTAATTCAGTTGTAATTGGTTTTCCTAATAATTGTGAATATGCAAGTAAACGTGTTAATGCACCTTCTAATTCACGAATATTAGATTGAATTTGATTTGCTATATAATTTAAAGCTTCTGGTGGAATATCTAATTTTTCTTCTTCAATTTTCTTCTGCAAAATTGCCATTCGAGTTTCATAATCTGGTGGCGTAATATCAACAATTAGCCCCCATTCAAAGCGTGAACGTAATCGATCTTCTAATTGTGCAATTTCCTTTGGTGGTCGATCACTCGAAATAACTATTTGCTTGTTATTCTGATGCAATTCATTAAAAGTATAGAAAAATTCTTCTTGTGTTTGTACTTTATTTTGTATGAACTGAATATCATCGATTAATAAGACGTCGATATTACGATATCTTTCTCTGAAAGCTTCACCTTCGTTATCACGTATTGATTTAATAAATTCATTTGTGAATTTTTCACTTGATGTGTAAATCACTTTGGCATCTGGATTATTATCTAAAACATGATGACCAATGGCATGCATTAAATGGGTTTTTCCTAAACCAACACCTCCATAGATAAATAATGGATTGTACGCTTTGGCTGGTGCTTCGGCCACAGCTAAACTCGCTGCATGTGGAAAGCGGTTACCAGGTCCTATTACAAAAGTGTCAAATGTGTTATGGGCATTGAATTGCTCTCTACCAAGCACATGATTATCCTCAGTTGTTTCAGTAGAAGGTTTTGTTGTTTCTTTTGGAGTAGCAGTTTCATTATTACTATAATTTGCTAATTCTTCAGTAGTAATAAAGTGAGGTTTTACTTCATAGCCTACAACATCAAATAAGATTGCTTGGATAATTTCAGCATATTGTTGATTTAACCAATTTGCATTAAAAGGAATACTCGATAATACGATAGCTTCACCATCTTTGATCGTGTAAAGTTCAGTATCTTTTAGGAAAGTTGAGTAACTTACAGCTGATAATTTTTCTTGAGCAATTTCAAGCACTTTTTCCCAAATTTCTTTTTCCGACATAAATTTACTCCATCTTTCTTAAATTTTTAAGTTATACACAAAAATAACAGCCGTGGATAACTTCTAAACACACCATGTTAATAATTATCCACAAGTTAATAACAATCAGTGGATAACTTTATCCTGCTTATTAGTTATGCACAGTATTTTTATGTAAATATCAATAAATAAATCCTTATAAAATCATGAGTTGGACGACTTATCCACACAATTATACTTTTTCAGTTCTCTATATGTCAAATACCTGTGAATATGTTGCTAAAAATAGTATAACTTTGTGTGTAATTTCTAATTATCCACAATTCTGAAAACTGTAAATGTGCATAAGTGGATAACTTTTCCTTCTATAGAGTATCTGTTAGTGAGTGTATCAAAACAGCTTGGGAAATAATTTATAAAGTATGTATAAGAACTGTATAAGGTATTCAAACATTGTAAACACTCATGCTTCGGACCAAACTCATGGTGATGTTATGAAATTTGATTGCTCGCATCGTGTATTTCTATCTTTAATCGATAAAAGTAAAAAAATTGAGCAGTAGCATAAAATGAACTTGCGTTATAAAAAGGATTTTGTTATATTGTAGTAGTTGCTTGAATTATGACTAGATAATCAATGAGCTAATACGAGAATTTTAATCTAAGAAACGCAAAATCTTATCTATTAAAGTGATCAGAGTCTGCATAATCTGGTATATTAGATAACTGTATAAAGATGGAGGTGTTTTGCATGGTAAAACGTACTTATCAACCAAATAAACGTAAACATAGTAAAGTTCATGGTTTCAGAAAACGCATGAGCACAAAAAATGGCCGTAAAGTTTTAGCGCGCCGTCGTCGTAAAGGCCGTAAAGTTTTATCTGCATAAGATCACTGACTCATCAGTGATCTTTTTTTTCGTTTAAATTAAGAATAAATAGAAATTTATGTTATAAGCTCAATAGAAGTTTAAATATAGCTTCAAATAAAAACGATAAATAAGCGAGTGATGTTATTGGAAAAAGCTTACCGAATTAAAAAGAATGCAGATTTTCAGAGAATATATAAAAAAGGTCATTCTGTAGCCAACAGACAATTTGTTGTATACACTTGTAATAATAAAGAAATAGACCATTTTCGCTTAGGTATTAGTGTTTCTAAAAAACTAGGTAATGCAGTGTTAAGAAACAAGATTAAAAGAGCAATACGTGAAAATTTCAAAGTACATAAGTCGCATATATTGGCCAAAGATATTATTGTAATAGCAAGACAGCCAGCTAAAGATATGACGACTTTACAAATACAGAATAGTCTTGAGCACGTACTTAAAATTGCCAAAGTTTTTAATAAAAAAATTAAGTAATGATAGGGTAGGGGAAGGTAAACATTAACCACTCAACACCTCCCGAAGTCTTACCTCAGACAAACGTAAGACTTACCTTAGGGTTATAATAACTTACTTTAAAATGTATTCACATCGTTGAAGGAGGCGAGTAGCAATATGGATTTAGATACAATTACGAGTATTTCAACACCAATGGGTGAAGGGGCAATTGGAATTGTTCGATTGTCTGGACCGCAAGCCGTTGAAATTGCAGACATATTATATAAAGGAAAACATCTTTTAAATGATGTTCCATCACATACGATTAATTACGGTCATATTATTGATCCAGAGTCTAAAGAAGTGGTTGAAGAAGTTATGGTGTCTGTGTTAAGAGCGCCAAAAACATTTACACGCGAAGATATTATAGAAATTAATTGTCATGGTGGTATATTAACGATTAATAGAGTGCTGGAACTTACTATGACATATGGCGCTCGAATGGCTGAGCCAGGTGAATTTACAAAACGAGCCTTTTTAAATGGTCGTATTGATTTATCTCAAGCTGAAGCAGTTATGGACTTTATTCGCTCGAAGACAGATAGAGCTTCTAAGGTTGCGATGAATCAAATTGAAGGTCGTCTAAGTGACTTAATCAAAAAACAACGTCAATCTATATTAGAGATACTCGCTCAAGTAGAAGTGAATATTGATTATCCTGAATACGATGATGTTGAAGATGCGACTACTGAATTTCTTTTAGAGCAGTCTAAAGAAATCAAACAGGAAATTAATCGTTTATTAGATACCGGTGCGCAGGGTAAAATTATGCGTGAAGGTTTATCTACAGTTATTGTTGGTAAACCAAACGTAGGTAAATCATCGATGTTAAATAATTTAATACAAGATAATAAAGCGATTGTAACTGAGGTAGCAGGTACTACAAGAGATGTCTTAGAAGAGTACGTCAATGTTCGTGGCGTGCCATTAAGATTAGTTGATACTGCTGGTATACGCGAGACAGAAGATATAGTAGAGAAGATTGGTGTTGAACGCTCTAGAAAGGCTCTTAGCCAAGCAGACTTAATTTTATTTGTATTAAACAATAACGAAGCATTGACTCAAGAAGATTACACATTATATGAAGTGGTTAAAAATGAAGATGTAATCGTAATTGTTAATAAAATGGATTTAGAGCAAAACATAGATATTAATGAAGTTAAAGATATGATAGGTGATACGCCATTAATTCAAACTTCAATGTTAAAACAAGAAGGTATTGATGAATTAGAAATACAAATTCGAGATTTGTTCTTTGGTGGAGAAGTACAAAATCAGGATATGACTTATGTTTCTAATTCAAGACATATTTCATTATTAAAACAAGCAAGACAAACGATACAAGATGCGATTGATGCAGCAGAATCTGGTGTGCCTATGGATATGGTACAAATTGATTTAACTAGAACTTGGGAAATATTAGGAGAAATTATTGGTGAGACTGCAAGTGATGAACTCATCGATCAGTTATTCAGTCAATTCTGCTTAGGTAAATAGTAATTGAAATAGACGGAATACCGTCTTAAGAAGGCTAGTAAGATATCAAATAAGGAGGTTTATATTGTGGTTCAAGAATATGATGTAATCGTTATAGGTGCGGGACATGCAGGTGTAGAAGCAGGTTTAGCATCTGCAAGACGTGGTGCTAAAACATTAATGCTAACAATAAATTTAGATAATATTGCATTTATGCCATGTAACCCATCTGTAGGTGGACCAGCTAAAGGTATCGTTGTTCGTGAAATTGATGCTTTAGGTGGACAAATGGCAAAAACAATCGATAAAACACACATTCAAATGAGAATGTTAAATACAGGTAAAGGACCTGCTGTAAGAGCACTAAGAGCGCAAGCAGATAAAGTACTTTATCAACAAGAAATGAAACGCGTGATTGAAGATGAAGAAAATTTGCATATAATGCAAGGTATGGTAGACGAACTTATTATAGAAGATAATGAAGTTAAAGGTGTACGTACAAATATTGGTACAGAGTATTTATCTAAAGCAGTAATTATTACAACGGGAACATTTTTACGTGGTGAAATCATTTTAGGTAATATGAAGTATTCAAGTGGACCAAATCACCAATTACCATCAATCACATTATCAGACAATTTAAGAGAACTTGGTTTTGATATTGTTCGTTTTAAAACAGGTACACCACCGCGTGTAAATTCAAAAACAATTGACTATTCGAAGACTGAAATACAACCAGGTGACGATGTAGGTCGTGCATTCAGCTTTGAAACAACAGAATATATATTAGATCAATTGCCATGTTGGCTAACGTATACTAATGCTGAAACACACAAAGTTATCGATGATAATTTACATCTATCTGCAATGTATTCAGGGATGATTAAAGGAACCGGGCCACGTTATTGCCCTTCAATTGAAGATAAATTTGTTCGATTTAATGATAAGCCGCGACATCAACTTTTCTTAGAGCCTGAAGGTCGTAATACAAATGAAGTATATGTGCAAGGATTATCTACAAGTCTTCCTGAACATGTGCAACGTCAAATGTTAGAGACGATACCAGGTCTTGAAAAAGCAGATATGATGCGTGCCGGCTACGCAATTGAATATGATGCGATTGTGCCAACGCAGTTATGGCCTACACTTGAAACGAAAATGATTAAAAACTTATACACTGCAGGTCAAATTAATGGTACATCTGGTTATGAAGAAGCAGCAGGACAAGGATTGATGGCAGGTATTAACGCTGCAGGTAAAGTGTTAAACACAGGCGAAAAGATATTAAGTCGTTCAGATGCATATATTGGTGTCTTAATCGATGATCTTGTAACTAAAGGTACTAATGAACCTTATCGTTTACTAACATCACGTGCAGAATATCGTTTGTTACTACGTCATGATAATGCTGATTTGAGATTGACGGATATGGGATATGAACTTGGTATGATTTCTGAAGAACGATATGCACGTTTTAATGAAAAACGTCAGCAAATTGATGCGGAAATTAAGCGTTTATCAGATATTCGTATTAAACCAAACGAACATACGCAAGCGATTATTGAACAACATGGTGGTTCTCGCTTAAAAGATGGTATTTTAGCTATCGATTTATTACGCAGACCTGAAATGACTTACGATATAATTTTAGAAATTTTAGAAGAAGAACATCAATTGAATGCAGATGTTGAAGAACAAGTAGAAATACAAACAAAATATGAAGGTTATATCAATAAATCACTACAACAAGTTGAGAAAGTTAAGCGTATGGAAGAGAAGAAAATTCCAGAAGACTTAGATTATAGTAAGATTGATAGTTTGGCGACTGAAGCGCGAGAAAAATTATCAGAAGTAAAACCTTTAAATATTGCACAAGCTTCTAGAATATCAGGGGTAAATCCAGCAGACATATCTATATTATTGATTTACTTAGAACAAGGTAAACTCCAAAGGGTGAGTGACTAATGACTGTAGAATGGTTAGCAGAACAATTAAAAGAACATAATATTGAATTAACTGAGACTCAAAAACAACAGTTTCAAACATATTATCGTTTACTTGTTGAATGGAATGAAAAGATGAATTTGACAAGTATTACAGATGAACACGATGTATATTTGAAACATTTTTATGATTCCGTTGCACCTAGTTTTTATTTTGATTTTAATCAGCCTATAAGTATATGTGATGTAGGCGCTGGAGCTGGTTTTCCAAGTATTCCGTTAAAAATAATGTTTCCGCAGTTAAAAGTGACGATTGTTGATTCATTAAATAAGCGTATTCAATTTTTAAACCATTTAGCGTCAGAATTACAATTACAGGATGTCAGCTTTATACACGATAGAGCAGAAACATTTGGTAAGGGTGTCTACAGGGAGTCTTATGATGTTGTTACTGCAAGAGCAGTAGCTAGATTATCCGTGTTAAGTGAATTGTGCTTACCGCTAGTTAAAAAAGGTGGACAGTTTGTTGCATTAAAATCTTCAAAAGGTGAAGAAGAATTAGAAGAAGCAAAATTTGCAATTAGTGTGTTAGGTGGTAATGTTACAGAAACACATACCTTTGAATTGCCAGAAGATGCTGGAGAGCGCCAGATGTTCATTATTGATAAAAAAAGACAGACGCCGAAAAAGTATCCAAGAAAACCAGGGACGCCTAATAAGACTCCTTTACTTGAAAAATAATGCATAATCCTTTACAACTAACATAAAAGGAGCGAATGGATAATGAAAAAACCTTTTTCAAAATTATTTGGTTTGAAAAACAAAGATGACATCATTGGACATATTGAAGAAGATCGCAATAGTAATGTTGAATCCATTCAAATTGAACGTATCGTTCCCAACCGTTATCAACCAAGACAGGTGTTTGAACCAAATAAAATTAAAGAACTTGCTGAATCAATACATGAACATGGTTTACTACAACCTATTGTTGTAAGACCGATTGAAGAAGATATGTTTGAAATTATTGCTGGAGAGCGCCGATTTAGAGCAATACAATCACTAAATTTACCTCAAGCAGACGTTATTATTCGTGATATGGATGATGAAGAGACGGCTGTTGTTGCATTAATTGAGAATATTCAAAGAGAAAATTTGTCTGTTGTTGAAGAAGCGGAAGCCTATAAGAAATTATTGGAAATTGGTGATACAACGCAAAGTGAATTGGCAAAAAGTTTAGGTAAAAGTCAAAGCTTTATTGCAAATAAGTTGCGTTTATTGAAGTTGGCGCCGAAAGTACTACTTCGCTTAAGAGAAGGTAAAATTACTGAACGCCATGCGAGAGCGGTATTATCATTGTCTGATAGCGAACAAGAAGCGTTGATTGAGCAAGTCATTGCACAAAAGCTAAATGTGAAACAGACTGAAGATAGAGTACGCCAAAAAACGGGGCCCGAAAAAGTCAAAGCACAAAACCTTCGCTTTGCACAAGATGTCACTCAAGCACGAGATGAGGTAGGCAAAAGTATCCAAGCGATTCAACAAACAGGACTACATGTTGAGCATAAAGACAAAGATCATGAAGATTATTATGAAATAAAAATTCGAATATATAAACGTTAGTAGTAGGATGTCGTATACATGATGACTAACACATAAAAGACAAAGCTAAGATCATAACAGCTTTGTCTTTTTTTTCTTGAAAAGAAAACCATACGCTATGCGTATGGTTCAGAAAAGGTTCTACCATTGTCACAAAAAATGCATCTCTACGTGCTAGAATAAATATTGGTCAGCCAACCAAAATAATCAACACGAGGAGATGCTAT